>DASUOW010000373.1:0-7511 GCA_036276435.1 Gemmatimonadales bacterium | reverse complement strand
CCGACCGAGGTAGATGTCGCCGACGGTGCGGCGATGGTCGGGACGATCGACGAGGAGCTCGACGAGCTTGTCGTCCTCGAGGATGGCAACGCGCGTCTCGCGCTGGCTGCCGTTGATGAGGATCTCGCGCTTCAAGCAGTGCAACCTTGGCCGCACCACGCCGCGCCCGCGCGGGTGCACGGGGGCATCGGAGCCGCCTTCGCAAGTTGGAGGGGAACGCCCAGGTGCCGCGTTCCACAGGCCATGCTCCGGCAGCAACAGGCCGGAGAAGAGCTACTCGCGCCCCTCCGCCGGCCCAGGCGCCCCGGTGGGCACCACAGGAGCCGGCCGGAGGAACGCGTGAAAGTCTACCATAAGTATAGGAATGCTAGGGGGTTACGCGCAATATCGCCTAGCCGTTGACCACGTCCCCGAGAATGTGCCGTGCAATCACAAGCCGCTGGATCTCCGAGGTGCCCTCCCCGATCTCGCACACCTTGGCGTCCCGCATCATGCGCTCGACGGGATACTCGGTGGTGTAGCCGTAGCCGCCGAAGATCTGCACCGCCTTGGTGGTGGCGCGCATGGCAAGCTCGGAACAGAAGAGCTTCGCCATCGCCGCTTCCTTCTTGAACGGCTTGCCGTTCTGCTTGAGCCAGGCGGCGTGATACAGCAGGTGCGTGCCGGCCTCGATCTCGAGTGCCATGTCGGCCAGCTGGAAGTTGATGCCCTGGAACGAGCCGATGGCCTTGCCGAACTGCTTGCGGATGCCGGCGTACTTGAGCGCCTCGTCGTACGCCCCCTCGGCGATGCCGAGCGAGAGCGCCGCGATGCCGATGCGGCCGGCGTCGAGGGTCTTGAGGAAGTTCACGAAGCCGTCGCCCGGGGTGCCGAGGAGGTTCTCCTTGGGGACGATGGCATCCTCGAAGATGAGCTCGCGCGTGTCGCTGGCGCGCCAGCCCATCTTGTCCTCCTTCTTGCCGGCCCGCACGCCCTTCGTCTTGGGCAGGTCGGGCGCGTGGCCGACGCCGACGCGCGCGGCCTCGTCGAGGTCCACGGTGTCCTTCGTCACGATGAAGCTCGTGATGCCGCGGCTGCCGTGGCCCGGCTGGGTGCGCGCGGTGACGCTGAAGATCTCGCCCACGCCCGCGTGGGTGATGAAGATCTTGGAGCCGTTCAGGAGGTAGTGGTCGCCCTTGTCGATCGCGGTGGTGGCGGTGCCGCCGGCATCGCTGCCCGCGCCGGGCTCCGTGAGCCCGAACCCGCCGAGGACCTTGCCCGAGGCGAGCAGCGGCACGTAGCGGCGCTTCTGCTCCTCGGTGCCGAAGTCCATGATCGGCGAGGTGCCGAGGTTGGTGTGGGCGGAGATGGTGAGGGCGTGACTCGCGTCGATCTTCGCGAGCTCGTGGATGGTGATGTAGTAGGAGAGCTGGTCCATTCCGGTGCCGCCGAACTCCTCGGGCCACGGTACCCCGAGCAGGCCAAGCTCACCCATCTTGCAGATGTTGTCCCACGGGAAGGTGGATGTCCGGTCGAGCTCGCGCGCCACGGGGGCGACGTGCGCCTGGCCGAACTCGCGCACCATCTCGCGGACCTGATGATGCTGCTCGGAGAAGTAGAGAGAGAGATCCATGGACCACGGTCGGCTGGGGCGACCACGAGGCCGTCGGAGGGGCGGCACCGGCGGGACGCCTGAAGTGCGCGGGCAATATAGCGGAGCCCAGCGCTAGGCGTTGATACGGAGAAGCGGGGGTCGGGGTTTCCGGGGTGGCCAGCGGAACCGGTCGCACCAGTCGCAGCCCGCGCACGTACTCGGCGGCTCGCCGAAGTAGCCGAGGAGCTTGCGGCGCCGGCAGCCCCAGCCGGTCGCGAAGCGGCGCATCATGGCGATCCGCCGCCCGATTCCGCGGCGTCGCGTCCGATGCGGCTCCCATCGCACCGTGCCATCGTGGACGAGCTCCGCATGGAGGCGTGCGATGGAGGCGCGGACCTCCGCACTCTGCCGGGCCGCCAGCGCCGGATCGGCCCAGGCGCGGCGCAGCAGACGCTCGGGCGGCAGCGTGACGTCCAGCATGCGACGGTGCACGTCGGCGTCCCCGCGCCGGAACAGCAGCACGCAGTGCGCGGCATCGCCATCCCTGCCCGCCCGCCCCGCCTCCTGGTAGTAGGCCTCCGGCGAACCGGGCAGCGTCCAGTGCGCCACGAGGCGCACGCGCGGCGCGTCGATGCCCATGCCGAAGGCACAGGTGGCCACGACCACGTCGACCTGCTCCGCGAGGAAGCGGCGCAGGATGGCGGCACGCTGCTCGCCGTCGAGCCGGGCGTGATACGGCAGCGCCGAGAATCCCGCGAAGCGCAGCGAGCGCACCAGCGCCTCGGCGACGCTGCGCGTGCTCACGTACACGATGGCGAGCCGCTCGTGCGCCCGCAGCAGTGCCACGAGCCGTTCGTAGCGCTCGCGCTCGCTGCGCACCTGCCGCACGGCGAAGTGGAGGTTCTGCCGGTCGAAGGACCGCAGGATCACGACCGGGCCGCGGCGGTCGCGCGCACCGAGCGCCAGGACGCGGGTGATGTCGGCCCGCACCTCGGGCGTGGCGCTGCCCGTGAGGGCGGCGCACGGGGGATCGCCGAGGTCGCGGCGGGCGCTGCCGAGCCGGCGGAATTCGGGTCGGAAGTCGGGGCCCCACTCGCTGATGCAGTGGGCTTCGTCCACCGCCAGCAGCGCCGGCCGGCCGCCGAGCGCCGCGAGCTCGCGGGCGCGTCCGACGAGCCGCTCGGGTGAGAGGTACAGCAGCCGCAGCTCGCGCCGGGACAGCTGCTGCAGCGTATGGGCGCGCTCGTCGGCGGTGGTCGCGCTGGTGAGGGCCGCGGCGGCGATGCCCCGGCGCCGGCAGGCGTCCACCTGGTCCTGCATCAGGCTGATGAGCGGAGAGACGACGACGGTGAGCCCGCCCAGCGTGAGGGCCGGCACCTGGAAGCAGACCGACTTGCCGCCCCCCGTCGGGAGGATGGCGAGCGTGTCCCGGCCGGCGAGGATGGCCGTGACGACGTCGGACTGGCCGGGACGGAAGTCGGAGTAGCCGAAGTGGGCGGCGAGGAGGTCTCGGGCGCGGTCGAGCGGGGTGGTCATGTCCCACTGTGCAGGGCCGGGCGCGCTCGCGCGTCACCATCCCGACGCATCAAGGTTCCGCGATGCGCGGCCCCAGAGTAGACTTCCCCCAACGCGCGCCGGAGCGACCGATGAAGGACAAGCAGTTCGAGAAGCTGATGAAGAAGACGATGGACAAGGCCGCCAAGCCCAAGGCGAAGGACCGGCCGACCTACGATCCCACGCTGGAAGCGACCCGGCGGCCCGAGGCCGGGAACCAGATGGAGACGGAGGAGTTCTTCAGCGAGATGAAGCGGCGCGAGTTCTAGCGCCGCTTCGTTCGTTCACTCGGGTGCGGGCACCCGCACCGAGATCGCCCCACGCAGGTCGCCGGCCCGGTAGCCCACCGCCGCATCCACTGGATAGCGCGTGGTCAGCACCTGCTTCACGGCTGGATCGATCAGCGCCGGATCACCGTGGCAGGAGAGACACTTCTCCTGCACGAGGATCGGCCGGATGTAGTGCACCTGCCGGTCCGCGCCCCCGCCCCGCACCTCCACCAGTTCAGCCGGCAGCGTGCCGCTCGCGTACTGCGCGGCCAGCGCCTCGAGGGTCGTGCGCTCGACGGCGTCCGGCGTGTTCGCCGGGTTGCGCACCTTGAGACTGACGCGCCGCACGTAGACGCCCGAGCTCGCGTGCCGCGCCGTGCGCGCCTGGGCCGAGTCGGCGCAGAACGCGATCGCCGTGACGGGACCGCCCTTCTCCAGTTGCCCGAACAGCAGGCCCTGCAGGTCCTTGCCGAGGGCATTTGCGGCCTCGCGCGCCCGGGTGACGGCGGCGGAATCGGCCGCCACCGGGGCTGCCGGCGCCGCGTCATTGGCGCCGCGGGCACAAGCCATCGCGCCGAGGGCGCAGGTCGTCAGCCACCAATGCATGCGTCCCGTCATCACAACCTCCGCGATCGGTCCATCGCTCGACTGCTCCCTCAGGCCGGCGCGCTTCCAAGCCCCAGCGTCGCCATGAGCCGGTCCGCGCCGACGCTCGGCGGAAGCCGGCCGGCGGCCACCGACTCGCTGACCTCGCGCACCTGCGCCTCGCGCGAGGCGTCCGCCTCCAGCGCGGCGCGGACTCGCTGCTCCACCTGGCTCCACATCCAGACGAGCCGCTGCGCCCGGCGCCGTTCCGCCAGGCCGCCATCGAGATCGGCCCGTGCACGGCGCTCCTGCAAAGCGGTCCACACCTCGTCCACGCCGCGCCCCTCGAGGCCACTGCAGGTGAGCACCGGCGGCGCGCCAGCGGATTCTCCGCCGCGCATCAGGGACAGGCCAAGCGCGTAGTCGCGCGCGGTGCGCTCGGCGCGCTCCAACTGCGGGCCATCGGCCTGATTGACCGCGACCACGTCGGCGCGCTCGAGCAGGCCGCGCTTGATGCCCTGCAGCTCGTCACCGCCGCCCGGGAGCATGAGGACCAGAAACACATCCGTCATGTCAGCAGCGGCAGTCTCCGATTGTCCCACGCCGACGGTCTCGACGAGCACCACGTCGAAACCGGCGGCCTCACACAGGAGAATCGTCTCGGGCGTGCGGGGCGCCACTCCTCCCAACGTACCGGCCGTGGGTGAAGGCCGGATGAAAGCGTTCTGATCCGTGGCGAGGCGCGTCATGCGCGTCTTGTCCCCGAGGATGCTGCCGCCGGAGATGCGGCTGGACGGATCGACGGCGAGCACCGCCACGCGATGCCCGGTCGCCGTGAGCCGGGTGCCCAGCGTCTCGATGAAGGTGCTCTTGCCGACGCCCGGCACCCCGCTGATGCCGATGCGCACCGCGCCACCGGTGTGCGGCAGGAGGCGCTCGAGCAGCTGCCCGGCACGCACCCGATCAGCAGGCACGACGGACTCGAGCAGCGACACCGCGCGGCCGAGCACGGCGGGGTCGCGGCCACGCACGCCGGCGACCAGCTCGTCGAGCGTGAGCTCTCGTCGGGTTCCGGTCGTCATGCGCCCGATGCCGGGAAGAGGGCGTCGCGACCGAAGCCCAGGCGGTCACAGAGCTCATGCAGCACGGTACGTGCGGCCTCGGGAATCACGGTGCCGGGGCCGAAGATCAGGCTGGCGCCGGCATCCTTCAGCGCTTGATGGTCCTGCGGCGGAATCACCCCGCCGGCCACTATCATTATCTCCGGACGGCCGAGCGTGACGAGCGCCTCGCGCAGCGCCGGGACGAGCGTGAGATGTCCCGCAGCGAGCGAGCTGACGCCGACGATGTGCACGTCGTTCTCGACCGCCTGACGGGCCGCCTCGTCGGGCGTGGCGAAGAGCGGACCGATGTCCACATCGAAGCCCAGGTCGGCGAAGGCCGTCGCGATGACCTTCTGGCCGCGGTCGTGGCCGTCCTGCCCGACCTTCGCCACCAGCAGCCGCGGTCGGCGTCCCTCGAGCTTCTCGAAGCGCGCCACCGCGTCGCGTACCGCCGAGATCCCGTCCGCGGAACCCTTCATCTCCCCTCCATAGACGCCGTGGATCGCCCGGATCGGGGCGCGGTGCCGGCCGAAGACCTGCTCGAGCGCGAGGCTGATCTCGCCGACGGTGGCGCGGGCGCGCGCGGCGTCGATCGCCAGCGCGAGCAGGTTGCCCTCGCCCGACGCGGCCGACTGCGTGAGCGCCTCCAGTGTGCGCCGGACCCCGTCGGCATCGCGCGTGGCGCGCAGCTCGGCGAGGCGCGCCACCTGCGCCGCGCGCACCGCCGCATTGTCGATGCGCAACACCTCGGGCGGCTCGTCGTGCGCCGGCTTCCAGCGATTCACGCCCACGAGCACCTGCCGCCCGGAATCGATGCGCGCCTGAGTGCGGGCCGCCGCCTCCTCGATGCGCATCTTGGGCACGCCGGCCTCGATGGCGCGTGCCATGCCGCCCATGCGTTCCACTTCCTCGATGTGCGCCGACGCCTTGGCCGCGAGCTCGTGCGTGAGCCGCTCCACGAACCAGCTGCCGCCCCACGGGTCGATGGCGTGCGTGGTGCCGCTCTCGCGCTGCAGCACGAGCTGGGTGTTGCGCGCGATGCGGGCGGACATGTCGGTGGGCAGGGCCAGCGCTTCGTCGAGCGCGTTCGTGTGGAGGCTCTGCGTGTGGCCCTGTGTCGCCGCCATCGCCTCGAGGCAGGTGCGGACGACGTTGTTGTTCACGTCCTGCGCGGAGAGGCTCCAGCCGCTCGTCTGGCAGTGGGTGCGGAGGGCCAGGCTCTTCGGGTTGACGGGATCGAAGCGGCGCATCAGGCGCGCCCAGAGGAGCCGGGCCGCTCGGAGCTTCGCCACTTCGGTGAAGAACGGCATGCCGATGGCGAAGAAGAACGACAGGCGCGGGGCGAAGGCGTCCACGGTGAGGCCGGCCTCGAGGCCCGTGCGCACGTACTCGAGCCCGTCGGCGAGGGTGTAGCCCAGCTCCAGATCGGCTGTGGCGCCGGCCTCCTGCATGTGGTAGCCGCTGATGCTGATGCTGTTGAAGCGCGGCATGTGCGCGCTGGTGTGGCGGAAGATGTCCGCCACGATGCGCAGGCTCGGGCGCGGGGGATAGATGTAGGTGTTCCGGACCATGAACTCCTTGAGGATGTCGTTCTGGATCGTCCCCGAGAGCTGGTCCGGTCGCACGCCCTGCTCCTCCGCCGCCACCACGTACAGCGCGAGGATCGGAAGCACCGCGCCGTTCATCGTCATCGACACGCTCATCCGGTCGAGCGGGATGCGGTCGAAGAGGATGCGCATGTCCAGGATGCTGTCGATGGCCACACCGGCCATGCCGACGTCGCCCACCACGCGCGGGTGGTCGGAGTCGTAGCCGCGATGGGTGGCGAGGTCGAACGCGACGCTCAGCCCCTTCTGTCCCGCCGCCAGGTTGCGGCGATAGAAGGCGTTCGAGTCCTCGGCGGTGGAATAGCCCGCGTACTGGCGGACGGTCCACGGCTGCGTGGCGTACATCGTGGGATACGGCCCGCGGACGAACGGGGCGAAGCCCGGCATGGAGCCGAGATGCGTCAGGCCCTCGAGCGCATCCGGGCCGTACGTCGGCGTGAGCGTGATGCCTTCCGGTGACGTCCAAGCGTCGCGCGATGGCGGTGTCTCGCCGCCGAGCGCGGGCAGTCGCCAAGGCGAGCCGGCGATCCCAAGCGGCCCGGTCACCGGAGCACCCCCGCTGCCTCGAGGAGCCGCTCGAGCGCGGCGACGATGTCGGCACCGGAGAAAACGAAGTCGTCCACGCCGGCGGCGCGAAGGGCGTCGGCATCGGGACCCGGTCGGCCCGCAAGCAGCAGGACGCGGAGCCCCGCAGCCTTGAGGGCGGCGGCGACCGGTGCCGCATCGGTGGCGTAGCGCGAGTCGGCGCCGCAGAGTATCGCCCCAACGGCGTCGCTCGTCGCGAAGGCGGAAGTGGCCTGCTCCACGCTCGTCACGTCCG
>DASUOW010000372.1:0-2427 GCA_036276435.1 Gemmatimonadales bacterium | reverse complement strand
GAGGTGCGCTTCCTGCCGATCCTGCTCACGACGCTGACGGCGATCGGCGGGCTGCTGCCGATCGCGCTGCAGGGCACCGCACTGTACGCGCCGCTGGCGTGGGTGATCATCGGGGGGCTGGTGTCGAGCACGCTGCTGGCGCGGGTGGTGACGCCGGTGCTGTATGCGCGGTGGGCGCCGGAGGTGGAGGGGTAGCGGCCTTCGGAGGTGGAGGTGCTGCACGCCCGTAGGAGGTGGAGGCACAGCACCTGCTCATTGCGAGGAGCGAGCGTAGCGAGCGACGAAGCAATCCGGGTGCATGGAGCGGAGCCCAGTGCGCGCGCACGGAATCCCGCTCCATGCACCCGGATTGCTTCGACCGCTGCGCGGCCTCGCAATGAGCAGGGTAGGAAGCTTCAGTACCGGATGCGGTCCGTCTCGATCGGGATGATGATGGACAGCGACACCGCCGGCCCCGAATCGTCGACGGGCCAGCGCAGGTCGGGCGTGCCCGCGAAGTACCAGGTGACCTGCGGTGCGAGCATCACGGGACCGACCCGGATGTGCAGCATCGCCATGGGGGCCGCGACGAACCCGGTGGCGGTGGCCGTCTCGGAGCCGGACGAGGACGATGGCGCGGGCTCGATGCGCTGGGAGAAGCGGACCGCGCCGAGCGTCCCGCCCAGGACGAGCTCCATGTCGCCCAGCGGGAACTCCACGCCGAGATCGGCCCCGAAGACTTGGGCACGGTTGGTGACGTCGTAGGTGCCGGTGTCGTCGGTGCGCGAGTCGGTGCTGCCGAAGTGGTAGATCCAGCGCAGGCCCATGTAGGCGATGCGCGCCGGCGCGTAGCCGAGCGTGATGCCGGCGCCCGCCCGGTAGGCGTCGGCGGCGACGTAGCTGCCGATGGCGCCGATGCGTATCTCGCCGAGCTGTGCCGCCGCCGGCGCTGGCAGCAGCAGGGACAGCAGGAGTGCGACCATCAGGGGGCGGTCGCTCACACGCCGTCCTTCAGCACGCGCGCCCAGCGGCGCCAGTATTCGCCCGGCGGCGGCACGAGGCGGTCGAGGGACGCCTGGTCGGTGAGCCACGTGGTGTTGCCCTCGAGGAAGATGAGGTCGACGAGCGGCACCAGGGACGACGGGCCGCTGAAGAGCAGGTCCACCTCGCCGTCCATGAACATCCCCCGGTAGTCCTGGTTCTGCGAGCCGACCATCGCGAAGCTCGCCGCCCCCTCGATGTCGCGGGTCCGCGCGTGGATGCGCTGGGCGATCGCCTGCAGCTGGGCCGGATAGGGCACGGCGTCGTCCGCGCTCTTGTCGGCCGCATAGGTCGCGTCGCGATAGGCGAGGTACGTCGCCATGAACTCCGGCCACTCGGGGGCCTCGGCGATCGCCTTCCACAGCGATTGCGTGCCGAGGAACTGCACCTTCTGGTGCAGCCGGGGGCGATCGTCCCGCGCCAGCGCCGAGGGGCGCGCGAGGGCGACGACGATCGGCCAGTCGGTGGGCAGGAAGGGCATCAGCTCCGCGAGGAACGGCGTCTCCGCGACGTTCGCGTTCCACGCCTCGACGCGGCCCGCGAGCCCGCTCGAGTCGGCCTCCACCGCGTAGAGGCCGAGCTGGAGCATGCCGCCGGCGGCGGCGATGGCGTCGCCCAGCGCCGTGCGTGCGTCCAGCAGCCGCGTCATCAGCTCCCACTCCCGCCCCATGGTGGCGATGCCGCCGCTTGGCGCGTTGGCCTCCGCGGGGGCGATGATCAGCACGTCCGCGCCGCGGAGGCAGGCGCCCACCAGCAGGCCGGCGTACATGAACGAGTTCCACAGCGAGTCCGGGATCTTGATCACCGATCCCGGCGGCATGAGGGAGTAGAGCACGGCCTTGCCCACGTTCAGGGGCTTCGGCAGGAAGCCCGTGCCGTTCACGAGCTGGACGGCGCGCGCGTCGAACCCGGGCTGCCGTTGTCCGGCGGCGAGCAGCGCATCGTAGCCGTACGTCCGGTCCTGGACCTGCAGCGGCAACGGCATGTCGCGCTCGTGCATCCCCTGCGAGACCAGGAGCTCGCGCACGGCGCGCTTCAGGTCCGCCAGCATCGGTCCCACCACCTCGAGCGAGCGATCCTCCCACGTCGGCCCGAGGTACTGCTGGCCCACGCCCATGCCGGTGTACACGGCGCGTCCGCGATACGGGTCCGCCTCGGAGACGTCGTAGAAGGCGAGCTTGCGGTGATCGCGCATCAGGTTGTCGGGATACGCGAAGAAGGTCGAGACGATGCCGCCGCTCCAGTACGCCTCATCCGCGCGGTTGGTGACGTTGACGTGCACCTTGATCCGATTGCGCAGCCACGCGTCGCCGTACTGCCGCCGCTCGGCCTGCAGCACCCGCGACGCGGCCACCGCGTCCCGCAGCCGCTGGAGGGCGTGCACGAGCGAGTCGGCCTGGGCCGACG
>DASUOW010000371.1:0-9939 GCA_036276435.1 Gemmatimonadales bacterium | reverse complement strand
GTGACGCGGCTCAGGGCTCCTGGCGCGGCTTGGACAGCAGGCGCTCGGCGAAGTCCAGCCGCTCGGCGAGCTCGGCCACCTCGCCCCGCAGCGCTTCCACCTCGGCGAGGAGCTGCGGATCGCCGCGGCCTTCGCCAATTTCCGGCACGTCGGCATCCCAGCGACTCAGGCGGCGCCCTCGGGCATCGGTGAACTGGCCGGTCGCGACGATGATGCAGTCGTAGAGGTACCAGAGCCCGAGGCCGCCGAGGGTGATGGCCTGCAGCGCGCCGGTGCCCGTCTTTCCGACGTAGAAGCGGTGCGCCCCGAAGACCCCGAGCATGACGGCGAGGGCGAGGGCGGCGCCGCGGGACTTGTCGGAGGGCTCGTTGGGCATGGGGCGGACACCGCTGCGTTGGGGACCGGGTGATGATGCCGAAGGACCGACATCGGCGCAACTCGCGGCCGTGGCGCGACACCCGGGCGCGGCCTAGGTTTCGGCCCTTCGGCGCCCGTAGCTCAGCCGGATAGAGCATCCGCCTTCTAAGCGGAGGGTCGCAGGTTCGAGTCCTGCCGGGCGCGTGGCGGCGGTCAGTCCTTCTCCACGGCATGGCACGTCACCGTGCCCTGCAGCCGTATCCCTTCCCTCGTGATCGCGTCGAACGTGGCGATGGCGTCGTCGCCGCGTTCCGTGATGGTGACGCTACCCTGCCCCAGGGGCGGGCCGGACCGGTCGGTCCGGACGACGTACTGATCGAGGCCCGTCTCCCCGAAGCCGACCGAGAGGAACAGTTGCGCGGCGGCGCGTCCCGTCTCGTATCGCCGCACCTCGATCCACACCACCGTCATCGCGTTGCGACCCCATCCCCGGCGGTCCTTTTCCCACGCGCTGACGCGGGCGTCGAAGTCCAGTCGCGAGGTGCTCGTGGAGCCCCGACGCCACTTGCAGCGCGCGTCGGTCGTGAGCGCGTGGGTCCCGGCGTGCCCGCCGCCGCTGACGGTGACGCGTGCCGTGGCGCTCCCGAGCTCTGCGGCCAGCGTGCTTACACGGGCGCCCTCCCCGTCCAACGCTTGTGCGGCCAGCACGCCTGGAAAGAGCACCATCGGCAGGACGCAGAGCCAGCGACGCAGTTGACGGCGCGGCGGGAACGCGTAATGTCCGGACATCCCGCACATCACGGCCACCGGACGTCCGAGGGCCGTCGTCCCGCACCGGGCTTTCATGCCGCGACTACTCACGCTGGGCACCTTTGTGCTGCTCGGAGACGACGCCTCCGAGCGCGCGCCGATCAGCGTGCAGCCCAAGCGCCTCGCCCTGCTCGCCTACCTGGCCACGGCGTCCGCCGGCGGCTTCCATCGACGCGACACGCTGCTGGGCCTCTTCTGGCCGGAACTGGCGGACGACGAGGCGCGGCGCGCCCTCCGTCAGGCGCTCTACCACCTCCGGCGCACGCTGGGTGAGGGCGGCATCGTGGCGCGTCCGGACGACCAGCTGGGCCTCGGCCCGGTACTCGCCTGCGACGCCACCGAGCTCGAGCGTCTGCTCGACGCGGGACGGCCCGAAGCGGCCGTCGCGCTGTACCGGGGCGATTTCCTGCAAGGCGTCTACGTGCCGGATGTGGCCCAGGAGTTCGAGGAATGGGTGGACCACATGCGCTCCCGCCTCCGTGGCCGCGTCGTGGACGCCGCGCGGCGAGCGCTCACCACGGCGGAGGGCGAGGGACGCCTGACGGATGCCCTCGCCATGGCGTTCAGGGCGCATGCGCTCGCGCCGGCCGACGAGGACCTGCTGCGGCGACTGCTCACGCTGCAGCAACGAACCGGGGACGTGGACGGCGTGCAGCGCGTCTTCCAGACGTTCGCGCGGCGGATGCGCGACGAGTACGGCGCTGCACCCCAGCCCGCCACGCTGGAGCTGATCGAGGCCCTCCGTCTGGCGCCTCCGGTGGTGCTGCCGCCCTCCCCTGCGCTCGCGGCGGATGCCGTGCCGCTCGCCGCAGAGTCGCCCGCTTCGTTCACTTCTGCCGACCCGGGGCCATCCGCGCCCGCGACCGGCGCGACAACGGCAGTGTCCGCGGCTCGACGGTGGCAGAGGGCGCCGCGCCTGCTGCTCGCGGCCGGCGTCATCGGCATCGCCCTGGCCGCCGTGGTGGCACGACGGGCGGTCTCGGTCGACGAGCCGACCGAGACGCTGATCGGTCGTGGTCTGCTCAAGTCGCGCGATCGGGTGCTCGTGGCGGAGATGCGCAGCAGCAGCGGCGACACCTCGCTGGCGCTGGCGCTCGGCCGGGCGCTCCAGATCGACCTCGCGCAGACGCGCGTGGTCGAGATCGTGGGCGGCGGCAGCGTCCGGCGCGCGCTCCGTCGCATGGGGCAGCCAGCGGACCTCGGGGTGCGCGACTCTGTGGTGCGTGAAGTGGCGCTGCGAGCCCAGGCGGAGGCCTACGTGGTGGGCCAGGTTGAGGCCGTGGGTGGCGCCTACGTGCTCTCCGCGCAGCTGCTGGATGCGCGCAAGGGCGAGGTGCTGGCGGCGGTCCGGGCGACGGCGCGCGATTCGAGCGACTTCCTGGAGGCGGTGGACCGTCTCTCGGCCGGGCTGCGCCGGCAGATCGGCGAGGCCCTCGGGACCATCGAGAACGAGCCGCCGTTGCGCGGCGTGACGACGCCCTCGCTCGCGGCGTTGAGCAAGTTCAGCCAGGGGTCGGAGCTGATGGAGGGCAGTGTCGACGACCGCGCCGCGGCGCGCCGTCTGTTCGAGGAGGCCGTCGGGCTGGACACGAACTTCGCGACGGCGTACAAGACGCTCGGGTCGCTCTATCGTGCGCAAGGCGAATTCGGCAAGTCGGCCGCTGCGCTCGGTCGCGCGTTCGCGCTGCGGGATCGCCTGCCGCAGGACGAGCGTGACTACGTCATGGCCAGCTACTACCGCAACGTGACGCACGAGTACGACAAGGCGGCGGCGGCGTGGATGCGACTGCTGGCCGTGGACAGCAACGACGTCCCCGTCCTGAACAACCTTGCGCTCGTGTACAAGGACGCCCGACAGTTCGACCGGGCCGAGGCGTTGTACCGGAGAGCCATCGCGCTCGACAGCACCACGCCGGCGCTCTACAACGGGCTGATCGTGATCCTCGCGCTCACCGGCCGCACCGACGAGACGCGCGCCATGCTGGCCGATGCCGCGCGGCGCTTTCCCGAGAGCCGGACACGGATGCTGGCAGAGATCGAGGCCGCCACCGCGCAGCGCGACTGGACCGCGGTGGAGCGCCTGAAGCTGGCGTACATGGACCATATGCGGGACTCGCCGCACGACCAGATGGAGAGCGCAGAGGTGCTCGGCCGCGTCACGCTGCTGACCGGGCGACTGGACGAGGCGACGGCGCACCTGCAGCGCGCGATCCGGCTGGCCGAAGGCGAAGGATCCCGCGGACATCTTCTGCGCTCCGCCGTCACACTGGCCTGGCTGGAGCTGCGCTATCGCGGTCGGCGCGACAGCGCACTGCACGACCTGGCTGCTGTACTGCAGCGGCATCCCCTCGACTCGCTCCAGGTGCCGGACCGCCCCTACGTGCAGCTGGCCCAGTTGTACCTCGAGGCGCGTCAGCCCGAGCGCATCATGGCGCTCCGGGAGGCCGCCGCCCGCGACCCGGAGGCGCGACGGCTGTTGCGGCGGTCGGTCAAGCCGTGGCTGGACGGGCTCGCGCTGCTCGCCACCAGCCGAGCGCGCGAGGCGATCGACCTGCTGCGCGAAGCGGAGGCGCTGGACGAGTGCACGATGTGCGTGCTGCCCGACCTGGCCCGCGCCTACGAGGAGGCGGGCGACCCGGACGGCGCGACGACGACGTACGACAGGTATCTCGGCACACCGTGGATCGCGCGCCACGAGGTGGATGCGTGGGCGTACGGATGGAGCCTGCTGCGCGCCGGAGAGCTGCTGGAGAAGGAGGGCCAGATCTCGCGGGCCACGACGGCGTACGAGCAGCTGCTGGCGCTGTGGCGGCCGGCCGACGAACAGCTGGCACCCGTGCAGCAGGAGTTGCGCGGCCGTCTGGCGAAGCTGCGCGGTCCAGCGCAGTAGGCGAAAGCCACTCGACACGGCCGCTGCTCCTATCGGGGGATGCGCGCGGCGGGCCGGTTGAGCGTCCGAAACACCCGCGCGAAGTTCGCGTCGCGGATGGCGTAGATGCGCTGCTCGCGGCGATACCCCTCCGACATATCGTCACTGAAATCGAACGCCCGGGTCACCTCGCTCTGCTCCGGGATGCGCAGACGCGTCGTCGCCCCCCACGAGAGGCGCAGGGCGTAGGCGGTCATGAGTCCGAACAGCCCGCCGATCACCGCCGGCACAATGACCGTGCCGCCGCCGACCAAGGCTGCGAGCGCCTCCTTTGCACAGAAGAGCGTCGCGCCTCCGCTGAACAGCGCGTAGAGGCCCATCTGCGATCCGAGCCCGCTGCCGAAGTGCTGCAGCCGGGTCAGGACGGGTGCCTCGGCTCGGTGCCGCGCCAGGCAGTCCGGGCAGAACGGCACGTGCACACCGGCGATGGCGTGCTCCATGGGGCGATCGTCCATCACGCCGTGGGTGCGCGCGAAGACCTTCTGCACCAGCAGTCGCTCCCCAGCAGGCGCGCCACAGTAGGCGCAGAGGTCGGGCATGGCGAGCGCACCGTGCCAGCCGTCGACGTCGACGCGATGCGGATGGGGCGCGAGCCCCTCGGCGCGGAGCTGAGGATCGAAGGCCATGAGGACAGCTCGGGCGAAAGCGTGGAGACCGTCGCGCGGCCGATGAGGAGGGGAGACGAACCGCACCCCGTGCTCGGCGAATATGGGAAACGCCGCCGCGAGCGTCAACGCGCAAATGCGTTACTGCGCACGTGTTACATGCGAGACGCCCGCGGTAACGGCGCGGAGACGATCCAGGGGCACCTTCCACTCCTCTTCCGATCGCCGGATCCTCACAGGAGCGTGCTCATGATCTCCCGTCTGTCCTTGCTCATCGCGGCCGGTCTCGTCTGCCCGGTGACGCTCGTCGCCCAGCAGGACGCCTATTCCATCGAACTCGTGGTCGGGAACGGGCCGCATGCCGGCACCTACCGCGTATCACCCTCGCAGCCCTGCAACCACATCGTCAACGACGAGCACATGGGACTCTATTTCGACCAGCTGGTGGAAACAGCAGTTCCCGACCGTGCCGCGGCGGCGACCAAGTCGCTTCGCGACCCGAAAGCCCTGAACGCGATCGTCATGACGGTGCCCAACTGGAACGGCAAGGGCGCTCCCAGCGCCGGGCGCATCGTCGTGCTGTTCGGGCCACAGAGCCGGGATGACGGTCCGCTGAAGGGGTCCACCATCTACGAAGTGAGCACCGGGGGGAAGGAGCCCGATGGCAGCGGAACGTTCACGGCCAGCGACAGCAAGAAGCTGGTCTCGATCGAGTTCGAGGGGCAGACCGCCCGCGGGATCAAGCTGCGCCTCAAGGGTTCGTGCACGAACCCGGTGATCTGACCGCGGCCGGCGAAGGCAGGGCGGTGATGTACCGCTCGGACAACTCCGAGGGGCCAACTGCGGGCACCGAGACCGTGGACCCGTTGCCGTCTCTGGCGCGGGTGCTGGTCCCATCCCCCGACATGGGACAGTTGCCACGCGGTACTATCGCTGGTACGCCAGCCGCCCCGCGGAATGCGCCGTCAGGCCGATCCGGCGGAGGCCGGGGCACCGCCCGCAATCGTCCCCGCTCTACGGCTGGCGCCCAGCAAGGCCGCCCGCCACTGGGCGGCGTTGCGGCAGCAGCGCTGTTCTCGTTCGACACGATGGGCGCGGCGATGATCGCCGCCGCTCAATCCCGTATCGATCCTCGTGGGCCTGGACAACTGAGGCGCTGCCCGCCGTGTTCCTCGCGTCCCCGCTCCACGCGCAGGCCCTCGACGCACCCACACGGCTGCAGGTCGACCGCGTCTTCCCCTGACCCGCATCCTTCCACCCCCCGACACGAGTAACGCTCCGTCGTAACACAGCAGTAACGCGATCCCGCCAGGTTGTCCGGGTCGGCGTCCCGAACGGTGGCGCGCCGGTCACGATGCCCCCGCACCGGAGATCGCCGATGTGCCGCACTGCGCTGCTCCCCTACGGCCTCGCAGCCGCCTGCCCGGACCGTTACAGCCGGGCGAGCGCGCCGTCCCAACCATCCTCGGTTCGGCGCAGGGACGCGTCACCGCGGGCCCTGCTTTCGGCAGCGCTCCTGCTGCTGGCGGCCGGCCGGCCGACGGCCGCATACGGCCAGAATTTCGCCGACAGCAAGGCGGCACCGACCACCGTCACCGCCGATCCGCTCGAGCAGCCGGTCGGCCTGACGGTGACGTTCCGCGGCACCACCATCGCCAAGGACGCCACCCGGCCGGTCAACCTCACCGTGACCTGGCTGCGCACGACGGTGCCCAATACCACGACGCCGCCTCCGCCGGCCGTGACGCTGACGGCCCGGTACCAGCCCGACGGGCGCTTCCAGGCCACGTTCGAACCGCGACAGGAAGGGGTGTACCGCGTCGACGCGGTCTCGCCCGATGGGAGCGGACGGGCATCCGCCGAGTTCAGGGTGACCCCGATGAGCGAACTGGGGGAGGCCGACAGCGTGGCCGCGCTGCTCGACGACACCGGCAAGCTCCTCGAGGCGCTCGCGAAGGTCGTCAGCGCCCAGCCACCGTCGCCCGCGAAGCAGGAAGTCGAGGCGCGCCTCCCCAAGCTGCAAGCCGAGCTCGACCGGCGGAAATCCGAGATCCGGAACCTTCGCGAGCCGCTCGCGACCTTGCGGCGGCTCGAGGTCGAGGTGCCCGAGATCCGCCCGGGGCTCAAGCCGATGGAAGACTCGCTCGCGGCTTCGCGGCGCGAGATGCGGCAGCTGCACGAACGGCTGACGCGCAAGCTTACGGAGGGACGCGCGTCCACCCGGCTCTGCGATCAGCTCGTGATCGTGGAGGAGGGCTTCAAGCTGGCGAGCGCGATCTTCAACCTGAACGCGAGCCTCGCGCAGATGGTGGAGGGATACTCCAACGACGTCTTCGCCTGGTTCGCCGGGCTGAATGCGCCCTCGTGGTGCGGCGACGCATGCAAGCTCGGCATGGGCTCGGCGATCAAGTCGCGGGGCTGGGTCAAGCCCGCGCTCGAGCAGGCGAAGGCGGGGTCCTTCGACTGGAGGGAATACGCCGGCAACCTGCCGGGCCTCCTCTCCGACGTCGGCGCGTACGCGACACGCAAGCTGTTCGACAGCTACTGCGAGCGGTTCGAGGGCAAGATCGTCGGCCTGATGCAGGCGGAGTTCGCCACGACGGCCGGCGAGGTGTGGTGGAAGTACTCGACGCAGCTCGACGGGGTCATGACGCTCGTCTACCGCAAGGGCGGCGACGTCAACCGCGGCGGCATCGAGGTGTGGGGCCACATTGCGGGCACCGGCAGCAAGTTCGACGTCTGGGAGGATGCCCTCCGCGTCCTCAAGGGACATGTGCTCAAGGGTGCCGTCGTCCGGGGCAGGACGACCCCCCCGGACGGCATCCCGTACCTCGACTTCGAGGGACTTGCGGCGCTGCAGCTGGTCCCGACCTCGTTCTTCATCCCGATCGAGGGAGAGATCCGCGACCGCAAGCTGGTGCTGGTGCTGGGCCCCGCCCGCACGGACTTCAACGAGCTGTACACCGTGGCAACCGGGAACTACTACATCTCGGGCGGTTACGCCGGCGCGATGGGCGGGTACACCAGCTTCAACCTGCCCTACAAGAAGGCCCACTTCATCATCGAGACCGCGACGCGCGCGTACAAGGGCCCGTTCGAGATCCCGATCGTCGTCGGGCAGGACCTCATGACGGCGCGCAAGGAGTTCGTCGACAAGAGCGGCACCCCGAAGGGGCACGCCGACTACCACCTGACGGTCAGCCTGTGCAATCCTGCCTGCTGATCGACGCCGCGACGCCGCGGTGTCGGCGAGCCGTACCTGGGCACACCACGAGGAGAGTGCATCGCATGGGACCGCTTGCCCCGATGGCCGCCGCCCTGCTCACGCTCGGTCCGGCCCCAGCGCCGCCGAAGACCACTATCTGCCTGGCCACGACGCTGGTCGAGTCTGCACCCGGGAAGGTGTCGGATGTGGCCGAGGCCGTTCGCGCCGTCTTCACGGAGTACCTCGAGGGGCCGTCGATCGACGTCGTGCCGCTGCAGTCCAAGCTGCCGTCGCAGGTGGACCGGGAAGCGCGCGAGGCGGGGTGCCCCTTCGTGGTGCACACGACGCTCAAGCACGTCAGCAAGGGCGGTGGCGGCGGGTTGGGCGGCAAGCTCCTCGGCGGCGCCGTGCACGGGGGCTCCTGGGCCGCGGGGTCGGCGATCAGCGAGGCCGTCGGCGGGACGGCAGGCCAGGTGGTTGGAGGTGCCGCCACGGGGGCCGCCAACAACGTGGGGTACGCCGCCTACTACGGCTCGACGAAGGCCAGGGACGAACTCACCCTCGGCACCAGGCTGAAGGCTGCCGATGGGACCGTGCTCGTGGACCGCAATGACAAGCGGAAGGCGGCGTCGGACGGCGAGGACCTCCTCACGCCGATCGTGCAGAAGGCGGCCGACCAGATCGTGCAGAAGGTGGGCGAACGCTGACCGGGATCCGCCCTGGAGTTGCCGCCGCCGTCGCCGCACTGGCCTGCCTGCCGGTCTTCCGCGCGCCGGTGGCAGCCGCGCAGGCCCCACCGCCGTCCCGAACCGACTTGCGGATCCCGGCCACTCGGGGGCTGACGCTCGTGTCCGCCGTCCGCTCCGCGGCCGGAGACCGGGAGAACGTCGTGCGGCTCGTGTCCGTCACTGACGCGGGCGTCACCTACGAATGGCGCTTCGAGGAGAAGGGCTCGGACGCGCAGGGCGGTCACCTGCGCGGCACGGCCCAGCGGTTCGTCCGCACCGCCGACCTCGCGAGCGCACCACGCCTCGACCCCGTCGCCGTGTTCGGGACGGGGCCGGCGGCGTCGAGTGGGCCGCAGGAGTCGCCGGGCTTCACCTTCATCTCCCTTTCCCGGGGTGCCTACGCAGCGCTGCGGCGCGGCGCGGAGGCCTCATTCATGATGGCCACGCTCGAAGGCGGCGACGGTATCGCCGAGGCGCTGCTCGCCACCAAGGTCACGCTGCGCGGCACCCTGGCTCCCGCAGCCCAGGCGAACGACTCGCTCACGGTGCTCCTCGACGGCGAGCCGGTCCGGCTGCCCGCCGTGCATGCCCGCGCCAGCCTGCGCGCGCGCGGCGAGTCCGTGGTGCGCGACCTCTGGATCCTCGCCGACAGCGCACACCCACTGGTGCTCCGGATGGCGAGCGGCTCCGACGTCATGCAGGTGGTTCGCATCGACCGGCCCGCGAGCGGTGACCGCCTGGAGCAGCGACTCGCCACCGCCTGTCGCGCCGAGCTTCCCGGGATCTACTTCGCCTTCGGCAGCGCGGAGCTCTCGCCCATGTCCGATCCCGCACTTACGGCCGCCGCCCAGCTGCTGGGCCGCCACGGCGACTGGCTCGTCACGGTCGAGGGACACACGGACAGCATCGGGGGCGCCGCGTCGAACCTCGCGCTCTCCACGCGGCGCGCGGAGGCGGTGCGGGAGGCGCTGGTGTCGCGGTTCGCAGTCGCGGCGGCCCGGCTTCGCACGTCCGGTCACGGCGCGTCGCGGCCCCGCGACGTGAATGCCACGCTGGAGGGACGTGCCCGCAACCGCCGCGTGGAGCTCGTGCGGCAATGCGCCACCGGCAAGTGATGCGCGCGGGTGCGCGCCATGCGACCACGGAGGAGACGACATGAGCTGCTGCTACGCGACGTCGGCCGGCGCGCGACGCCTGGCCGCGATGACGGCGGCCCTGGCGATCCTGGCCTGCGGCCGGGACGAGTCCGGGACTGCCAGGAGCGCGTCGAACGGCGCGGAGCCGCCCCCGTCCGCGGCCTCGCGA
>DASUOW010000370.1:0-5051 GCA_036276435.1 Gemmatimonadales bacterium | reverse complement strand
CATCGCCGCGGCGGCCGCCGGGATGCCCTTCGCGAGCGGGCGGCCCCGGCGCAGCACACGGATCTCCGGATCGGCGAGCCGCTCGGCATCCTTCAGGCGCGAGCCCCGACGGGACCAGGCTTCGTTGGCCTCGAGCAGCGCCGTGCGGGCGCGCGCGCCGTCGGGGAACGACGCCCCGCGCCGCGGCGCCGTCCTGGAGGGGAGGGGTTCGTCGGGCGCGTCGGTCTCGACCCCGAGGTCCGTGAGGAGCTCCCAGGGCCGGCCGCGCTCGCGCCGCCAGATCGAGAGGTAGTAGCCCTCCCCCACCACCCTCGCGCTGCCGATGGCACGTGCGCGATACGGCCCGGTGGTGTAGCCCAGGTCGCCGGCTGCGGAGACGCGTGCGATGGCGGGGCTCCAGGAGAGCTGCATGGGACGCGCAGGGTGGCTCCGGTACCACTCGACGGCGTCCACGAGGCCGGGCCTGAAGACCACGGCATCGGCCGCGAGCACCTCGAGGAACGCGGTGCGCTCGTCGGTTTCCGTCACCCGGCGGGCGAAGGCGAGCTCCGCCTCGATGAGGCTGGTCGCGGCGGATGTGTCCTGCGCCGCGACCGTGGCCGGCAGGGCGAGCACGATCGCGGCGATCAGGTGACGACGCGGCACGTCAGGAGGTGAGTTCCGTACCCTTGGCGGCGGTACCGGTGGGTGCCGGGACACCGTCGAGCACGGCCAGCACGCGGTCGCGCTGCCCGTAGCGGAGGATGGCGAGGGCCTGCCGCAGCGCCTGCTCGGACGTCATGCCGGGGACTTCGCGGTAGAAGTGCGGCTTCACGCCGGTGTAGACGCGCCGCGGTTCCTGCGCCTTGCGCACCCGCGCCTCGAGGTCGGCGAGCGAGCGGAGCTGCGAGGTGCTCAGCGCGAGCGCCGCGCTGTCCGCCAGGATGTGACCGACGACCTCCGACGGGCGCATGGCGGCCACGCGGGCGGGAGTGGGTGCATCCTGGGCGGGGAGAGTGGCCGGGAACCCGGCCGAGAGGACGAGCAGCAGAACGCCGGCGAGCGCCGCGAGCCGATTTCGATTCATGATCGGTTTCCTGGGTCGAGTGCCCAACCAATATGACATGGTCGATCCGGTCGGCAACTCCCCGCCCCGCTCACCGGTCCAGCAGGCCGAGCGCCGCCACCGAGTCGGCGACGACGCGCGCGGCGAGTTCCTGACCCTTCGGGCTCCAGTGCATGTCGTCCGCGTGCAGGTAGAGCGACGCCGGCTCATGCGCCGCGAAGGCGCCGTACAGGTCCACCACCGGCGCGCCGCCCGGCCGCAGCACCTCGAGTGCGGCCCCGTGCAGGTGGGCGGGATCATAGCCCGGGAAGGTGCCCGGATCGACGTGGTACACGTCGTACCCGGGGATCAGGTCGCCGGGCGGCGGGATGAGGACGTAGGCCAGCCTGGCCCCGGACGCCTCGACCACCTCCTCCAGGTGCCGCAGCACCGCCGCCGTCAGCCGCACCTTGTGGCGCGCCGTCACGGACTCGGGCGCGATGGCGATGTCGACGTCCTCGCCGTCATGGAAGATCGCGGCCTCGCCGGTGCCCTGCCCCGTGCTCTCGCGCCATTCGCGCTCCGCATCGGCGAGCCAGCCGCGCACCTGTCTCGCCGCGAGCACGTCAGCGTCCGGGCCGTCGAGGGTGCCGGGATGGGGCTGTCGGTCGCGCACGCGCGCGAGCGCGCGCAGCAGGAAGGGCCCGCGCTGGGTGGACTGGAATTCCGCGACGTACCGCGCACCCGGGCGTGACGCGCGCCGCACCAGCGCCCCCGAGGCATCGAAGGCGAAGAGCTGGTTGCGCACCACGTCACCGAAATCGTTCCCGGCGTAGAACGCGACGACGACGAGGTCGGGCCCCAGCGCAGGCAGGTCCTGCGCGAGCTTGAGCGCGACCTGGTCGGGTCCGTAGCCGCGCACGCCGGCGTTGACCACCTCGACCGGCCGGCCCAGCGCGGCGCCGAGATGGTGCTCGAGGCGCCGGCAGAAGGTGGCCGAGTCGTCGGCGAAATACCCGTCGATGAACGAATCGCCGTACACCACGACGCGTGTCGCCGACCCCGCCGGGCGCAGCGCGTCCCCGCGGAACCCCTGCTCGTTGTAGCGCACCTCGATGCGGCGGTCGCCGTTCGCGGCGCTGAGATGGTGGTACTTCACCGCGCCGGGGACGGGCCGGTACAGCAGCGTGTCATCCAGCGCGAGGACGTCTCCGAACTCGCGCGCGAAGAGCACGCGCGCGGCCGCCTCCGCGAGGCCGATGCCGACCACGGCGGAGAGGAGCAGCAGGGCGATCCGGGTGACCCACTCGGGGAGGTGCATGCCGAAAGTGAATCAGGAGCCGCCATCCGCGCGAGGGCTGCGCCCTCACTTCATGTCGCCCAGGTACCCATGCCGCTCGAGCCACTTCATCCCCTCGAGCACCGGCACGATCGAGCCGGCCAGCAGCAGGGTGAGGGCCCAGTCGGTCCACGCGAACGTGAAGGTGCCGAACGGCTTCTGGAGGAACGGCACGCAGACGATCAGCACGAGGAGCGTCAGCTCCCACATGACGGCGAGGTTGAGCCAGGTGTTGGCGAACGGACGGCGGAGCACGGAATACCGGTCCGAGCGGTAGTTGTACGCCTTGAAGAACTGGATCAGCACCAGCGAGACGAACGTCATCGCCATCGCGTCGGCGAGCGGCCGACCGCTGCGGAGCAGGTAGGTGAACAGGCTCAGGTTCACCAGGGCGGACCAGAGGCCGCCGACGAGGAGCAGCACCACCAGCGGACGGGTGAACACCCCGGCGCGCGGGTCGCGCGGCTTCCGCTGCATCAGGTCCGATTCGGGCGGGTCGACGGCGAGCGCGAGCGCCGGCAGGCCGTCGGTGGCAAGGTTCACGTACAGGATCTGCACGGCAGTGAGCGGGAGCGGCAGCCCGGCCAGCGCGGCGCCGGCCATCAGCAGGATCTCGCCGACGTTCGAGGAGAGCAGGAACGTCAGGTACTTGCGGATGTTGCTGAAGACGATGCGGCCTTCCTCGACGGCGGCCACGATGCTGGCGAAGTTGTCGTCGAGGAGGGTGACGTGCGCCGCCTCCTTGCTGACATCGGTGCCCGAGATGCCCATGGCGATGCCGACGTCGGCCTTCTTGAGCGCGGGCGCGTCGTTGACGCCGTCACCGGTCATCGCGACCACGTGGCCACGCTTCTGCCACGCCGTGATGACGCGCAGCTTGTCGGCCGGTGAGACGCGGGCGTACACCCCGATGTTCTCGACCTCGCGCTCGAACTCGTCGTCGCTGAGCCGGGCCAGTTCCGGCCCGGGCATCACGCGCCGGCCGGCGAGCAGGCCGATCTCGTCGGCGATCGCCATGGCGGTGAGCGGATGGTCCCCGGTGATCATCACCGGGGTGATGCCCGCGTCCCAGCAGGTCCGGAGGGCCGCACGGGCTTCGGCGCGCGGCGGGTCCATCATGCCGACGAGGCCCAGCAGCACCATGCCGTTCTCGGCGTCCGCGACGCACGCGCCGTGCTTGCGGGCAATCGCGAGCACGCGGAGCCCGGCCGACGCCATCTCGCGCTCGAGCGCCTGGATGGCGGTCCGGTCCGACGCCGCCAGGGCCACCGGCCCGTCGCTCCGCTGCCAGGCGGCACAGTCCGGCAGCAGCGCATCCACGGAACCCTTCGAGTACGCCACGAGGCCCTCGGCGCCGGCCTCGTGAAGCGTCGTCATGCGCCGACGTTCGGAGGTGAACGCGATCTCGTGCCGGCGCGGCTGCTGGTCGTTGAGCGCCGACTGGTCGATGCCGGCCTTCTCCGCCACCACGATCAGCGCCCCCTCGGTGGGATCGCCTTCCACGCGCCACCGGCCGTGTTCGTCGAGAAGCACGCGGGCGTCGGAGGCCAGCACGCCCGCCCGCAGCAACTCCTGGGCGGCAGGTGACGGATCGGTCGCGACGCCGTCCCGGAGGAACTTCCCCACCGGATCGTAGCCCACCCCGTCGACGTCGAGCACGCCGTCGGCGGTGACGAGGCGGCGCACGGTCATCTCGTTGCGCGTGAGGGTGCCGGTCTTGTCCGAGCAGATGGCGGAGGTGCTGCCCAGCGTCTCCACGGCGGGCAGCCGCCGCACCAGTGCCTGGCGCTTCACCATGCGCCGCACGCCGATCGCCAGCGAGATCGTGACGACCGCGGGCAGCGCCTCGGGCACGACGGCCACCGCCAGCGCGATGCCGAAGATGAACATCTCGAGCGGCGGCATGCCGCGCCACAGCCCGATGGCCACGATGGCGGCGACGATGACGAGCGCGGCCTTGCCGAGCATCGCGCCCAGCCGGTCCAGGTTGTCCTGCAGCGGAGTGCGCGCGTCCTGCAGGGTCTGCACCAGGCCGCTGATCCGTCCGAACTCGGTGGTCATGCCGGTCGCGACGACGACCGCCTGACCGCGTCCACGGGAGACCATCGTTCCCGCATAGGTCATGTTGCGCCGGTCGCCGATCGGCAAGTCGACCGCGCCGAGCGGATCGGTGGACTTCTCGACGGCGGCGGACTCCCCGGTGAGCGCGGCCTCGTCGACGGCCAGGTTCACCGCGAGCGTCACGCGGGCGTCCGCCGGAATGCGATCGCCGGCACGGAGCACGACGACGTCGCCGGGCACGAGTTCGCGGGCCGGCACCGCGACCACGACGCCGTCCCGGATGGCATGCCCCACCGGGGCCGCCATCTCGCGCAGCGCCTCGAGCGCGCGCTCCGCGCGATACTCCTGCACGAACCCGAGCAGGACCGCGAAGAGCACGATGACGGCGATGACGACCGCCTCGAGGACGTGGCCGAGCAGCCCCGAAAGCGCGGTGGCGACGAGCAGGATGACGACGAGGACGTTCTTGAACTGCGCCGCGAGGACGTGCCAGGGCGAGCTGCGTGCGATGGCCAGCAGCTCGTTGGGCCCATGCTGGGCGAGGCGGCGGCCGGCCTCCTCGCCCGCGAGCCCCGCCTGCGTGGTGCCAAGCCGCGTCAGGACATCCGATACATCCTGGGTATGCCA
>DASUOW010000369.1:0-5828 GCA_036276435.1 Gemmatimonadales bacterium | reverse complement strand
GTTGGGCGCGGGGCTGCAGGGCGCGGCCTGCGCGTGGGACCTGCTGCGGAGCAAGGGCGTCACCGGCGTCACCATCGCCGACCTCCACACCGACCGGCTGCCGGCCTTCCTCCAGGCGAGCCGTTCCGAGCGCCTGAAGGTGGCGCAGCTCGACGTGAACGATCACGCCGCCGTGCGCGCGCTGATGCAGGAGCACGACGCGGCGATGAGCGCGCTGCCCTACTACTTCAACGGCCACATGGCGGCGCTCGCCGTCGAGGGCAACTGCCACTTCTCCGATCTCGGCGGCAACACCGAGATCGTGCTCGAGCAGAAGAAGCTGCACGACAAGGCGCGCAGTTGCGGCATCTCGGTCGTTCCCGACTGCGGCCTCGCGCCGGGAATGGTCAATATCCTGGCGGCCGAGGGCATCCGCCGCCTCGATCGCGCCGAACGCGTGAAGGTGTACGTCGGTGGCCTGCCGCAGAAGCCCGAGCCTCCCCTCAACTACCAGATCGTCTACTCCCTCGAGGGCGCGCTCGACTACTACACGACGCCGTCGTGGATCCTGCGCGACGGGCATCCGGTGCAGGTGGATGCGCTGAGCGAGCTCGAGGCGGTGGAGTTCCCGGCGCCCGTCGGCACGCTCGAGGCCTTCCACACCGCCGGCGGCATCAGCACGCTGCCCTTCAAGTACGAGGGCCAGGTGGACGTCATGGAGTACAAGACGCTCCGCTACCCGGGCCACGTCGCCATCATGCGTCCCATCCGCGAGCTCGGCCTCATCGACAACACGCCCATCATGGTGAAGGGCCAGCAGGTGGTGCCGCGCGACGTGTTCATCGCCGCGGTGCACCCGAAGCTGCACAAGCCGAAGGGGCGCGATCTCGTGGCGCTGCTGGTGAAGGTCGGCGGCACCAAGGGCGGCACGCGCGCCGAGGTCACCTTCCGCCTCGTGGACCGCTACGATGCCGCCAACGGCATCTCCGCGATGATGCGCACGACGGCGTTCTCGCTGTCGATCACCGGCCAGATGCAGGCCGATGGACGCGTCGCCATGAAGGGCGTGCACACGCCCGACGAGGCGATTCCCTTCAGCGAGTACGTGCGCGAGCTGGGCGAGCGCGGCGTGCAGATCGAGGAACTGTGATGGCCCTGCCCGTTCGCGCCGAGGCGCCCCTCGACTTCGAGGAGATCTGGACCCGCGCCCTGACCGTGCGGGAGTTCCTCGAGAAGGCGAAGGAGCCCTATCGCTCCCTGTGGGAGGGGATCTACCGCAACGCGAGGGCGCCGGAGTGGTCGGCGACCGCGGTGCCGGCCGGCACGACGCTCCGGATGATCATGCTGGCCGAGGACTGGTGCATGGACACGAACAACACGGCACCGTTCCTCGCGCGGTTCACGGAGGCGGTGCCGGGCGTGTCCCTCCGGTTCCTGCTGCGCGACGAGAACCCGGAGGTGATGGACCGCTACCTGTACAACGGGTCGCGCTCCATTCCCGTCGTCATCATCCTCGACGAGGGGTTCCGCGAGCTCGGCCACTGGGGACCGCGCCCCGCGGAGCTGCAGGCGTGGGTGAAGGAGAACAAGGACACGGCGACGACGGAGGAGCGGCTCCTGCACACCCGGAAGTGGTACGCGCGCGACAAGGGCGAAACCACGATTCGGGAAGTGCTGCAAGCCGCCGTGTCGTCATCCTGAGCGCAGCGAAGGACCTACGCGGTGCCCGATCGAGCCACACGGTTCGATCGAAACCGAAGCAGGTCCTTCGCTGCGCTCAGGATGACAACGGTGCCGATGCAGCACGTCCTTCGCTGCGCCCAGGATGACGGCTAGAAGCTCCAGGCCGTCCTGAACCCGAGGAAGCTCTCCCCCTCCGCGAACCCCGCGGTGAACTGCAGCACGTTCCCCTGCATCACCCGCAGCCAGATGCCGCCGCCGCCGCCGACGGTCCAGTCGTCGAAGGTGAGCGTCCAGGGCTCGGTCTCGAAGACACGCCCGCCATCCACGAAGCCCAGCACGCCCACGGCCCCGAAGCCCTCGAAGTCCTTCACCGCCTGGCGCACCTCGACGGTGGTGCCGATGACGCCGCGGCCCGTGAAGCGCCCGTTCGGCACGCCGCGGTGCGATTCCTCGCCGCCCAGCGTGCTCATCGTGCGTTCCCACGCCGGCAGCGTGAGGCGCGACTCGAGCGTGGGGGTGCCCGTGAGGTTGGCGGCGAAGGCGCGCGCCGAGAGCACCGTCGTCGCCGTCGGCGACACCCATCCGCGGGCGATGCCGTACCAGCGGCCGTACGTCTCCGCCGACACGCCCACCTGGTAGCCGCCCTCGATCAGCGCGCCGCGCCGCACGTCGTACTCGCGATCGCGCAGGTCGAGCACCAGCGCGAGCCGCGCCGAAGCCTCGTTCTGCGTGAACGCCTCGGCGAAGTCCTCACGGAAGTACGACGGCCCCGGACGCGCATCGAAGTTGGCGCTCGTGCCGTAGACGGCGACGGAGGCGGACAGCGGCCCGGTGAGGCGGCGCGTCACGTCGGCGTAGCCCAGGAGGCGCCGCCGGCGCACCTGGTTGTAGTACGGCTGCGCGTCGGTCTCGAGGTTGCGGTCCGCGTCGATGGTGTTGCCGAGCCCGTAGTAGCCCCAGCGCTGGTCGTGCGTGGCCTGCACCTGCGCGGCGAGCCGCCAGCCGTCGGCGAGCCGCGGCCACTCGAGCCGTCCGATCGCGAGCCAGCTGCCGCGCGGGCTCCAGCCGGCGCGCCCCGTGAGCTGCACCGCGTTCGTCACGCGGTCGCCCCACTCCGCCTTCTTCCAGTGCCAGGCCCGGAACTCGATCGTCGGCCCGTCGTTCGGCGCCGCGGCGATGAAGGGGATGTAGCTCGTCAGCCACTGCCCGGGCTCCACCTCCTTCCGCTCGATGCCCTGCGCGGACAGCGGGGCCGCCCAGAGCAGCAGTGCCGCGACGAGGGCACGCCTCACTTCGCGCGCTCGAAAAGGGTCGCGCAGTCGCGGAACGAGGCCGACTTTCCGTCGTGCACCGCGAAGCGGGCGGGGAAGATCGATGCGCTCCCGAACTCGCCCTTCTTGTTCACCGCGTAGAAGTTGAGGTCGAACCTGGGCCGACCGTCGGCCCCGAGCAGCCGGTCGGGCGTCATGGCGATGACGCGCTTGAGCGTCTCGAGGCACGCATCGGTGGGCGACATGCCGCGCCGCATGTGCTCGACGGTGAGGAAACCGCCGCACACCATCATGTTCGACTCGCCGCGTCCGGTGGAGCCGGCGGCGCCCACCGTGTTGTCGGTGTACTGTCCCGCGCCCACGATGGGCGAGTCGCCGGCGCGCCCGGGGATCTTCCACGCGAGCCCGCTCGTGGTCGTCACCGAGGAGATGTCGCCCTTCGCGTCCACGACGTTCAGGTTGATCGTGCCAGTGGGCCGCACCGCCATCTCCTCGCCCTTGGGCACGTCGAGCCAGTCGTCCTCCTTCCCCCGGTTGGCCCGCCACGCGAGCCACCGCTGCCGCGACTCGGGCGTCAGCAGTTCCTCCTCCTTGAACCCGTACGAGAGGGCGAACCGCTTCGCGCCCGCCCCGACCAGCAGGATGTGGTTGGTGTACTTGAGGATCAGGCGCGCCACCTCGCTCGGCGTCTTGATGCCCTCGAGGGCGGCCACCGCACCCGCCCGCTTCGTGGGGCCGTGCATGCACGACGCGTCCAGCTGCACCACCCCCTCCTCGTTCGGCAGCCCCGCGTACCCCACCGACATGTCCCTCGGGTCGAGTTCCTGGATCTTCACGCCCTCGACGGCGGCATCGAGCGTGTCGGTGCCCTTGAGCATGAGCTCCATGGCCCGCGTCACGGGCGCGAGACTGTTCGCCGAGCTGATCGCGACGGGCGTCGAAGGCGGGCTGCGTCGGATGGCCGGCGCCCCCCGGAACGCGGGCGCGGGCAGCGTGACCGCGGCGGCCGACAGGCCCATGGCTTCCAGGAACGAACGACGCGAGACGGGTTCGTGCACGGAACACTCCGAATGAGGTGATGAACGGCTGCCGGGATTTAGGGCGGTGGGCGTGTGGAGTCAACGCCGGCGGGGCAACGCCTCCCTCCCCGACCGCGTGTAGCTTGCTCGGACCATGCGCTACTTCCTCCCCGACCGTGCCAACGTGCACCCCGACCTGGCCACCGCCACGCCGCTCGGCGAACTCGGCCCCGGCGATCCGGCCGTGGTGTCGACCTGGCCCCGTCTGCAGGCCGGACTCGGCGCCCTCTTCGGCACGCGACAGCGGGTGATGATCGACCCGCTGCCGCCGTCCGCCTGGTTCGACGCCGTGCTCCGCACCGGCGTCACGAAGCGCGTGCTCGTGCTCGTCACGGGTCCGGCCGGCGAGCGCTTCGCCCGGGATGCGGAGGCGTGCGGCAAGGACGCGGTGCGCCTGCACGTGCCGCCCGGCCGCGCGCTCGATCCCGAAGTGGCGCGGGCGTTCCTCGACGGCCCGCCGTTCGATGCGGTCCTCATTCCGCACGTGGAGCCGAGCGGCGGCCTGCTCGAACCGCTCGCGGCGCTCGCGCGCGTGTGGCGCTCCGAGTCGTGCGTCGTCATCGCCGACGTCACCCACTCGCTCGGCGCCGTGCCGCTCGACCTCGACGCCGCCGGCGTCGACTTCGCCGTCGGTGCCTCCCATCTCTCCCTCGGGCTCCCGCCAGGCCTCTCGTTCGCCACCGCCAGCGACCGCCTGTTGGCGCGCGTGCGCGAGACGGGTGCACGCGGCTGGGCGCTCGACCTGCTGCGTCACTCGGCGGCCGCCGAGCGGGGTCGTCCGCTGCACCTGCCGTCGGCTGCGCTGATGGGGGCGCTGCTGCACCAGCTCGAGCGCATCGAGGCCGCGGGCGGCACTATCGCACGCGCGGGGCGACATCAGGCGATGCGCCGGCACGTTGATGCCTGGGCCGAAGCATGCGGGCTCGAGCTGGCCGCGCCGCCTGCGCAGCGGGCGCCGATGCTCTCGGTGCTGCACACCGGCGAGCGCAGCGCCACCGACGTCATCGAGTGGCTCCACGAGCGCGGCGTCGCGGTGACCACGCCGCTCGACGACCGGAGCGATCGCGCCATCGCCTTCGGCCACATGGCCGATCTCGACATCGCCGAGCTCGACATGCTGCTGTCCCTGCTCGGTGAAGCGATGGCCTGACCCCCGTGCGTGTGAGATGCGAAAGGGGCGACCGGATTCTCCGGTCGCCCCTCTGCTTGTCGATGAGCCGCCGGCTCAGCGCTGCATCTGCGTCTCGATCTGCCGCCGTGTCTCCTCGAGCGCCTTCTGGCGCTGCGCGGCCGTCGGGTCGAGCTGCAGGTCGAGGTTGCCCACGGCGCTCTCGGGCAGCATCTCCTTGACCCTGGGGGCGGCCGGTACCACCGGTGCCGCCACGGGTTCCGGGTCCGGTGCCGTCAGCTCGGGCGACGGCCCCGGCGGCACGATCGGCGTGATCTGCGGGCGCATCGAGGCCGCCTGCGCATCGGCGGCGATGCCGGTCGCGGCCGGCGTGGGTCTCGAAGCCACCGGTGCGACCGGCTTCGGTGCGAGCGATTCCACGTCCGCCCGCGGGCGCAGCGCGAGGAACGCCATCGCGCCCAGCACGGCGACCGCGCCGAGGTACATCGGCCAGCGCGACTTCGTCGCCGACACGGACGGCTCTGCCGCCGCGAGCACCGGCTCCATCTCCACGACCGGCTCGATCACCGCGGACGCCACGCTGAAGTCGCTGACCGGCGGCGGCACGTCGAGCGACGCCTCGGGGAGCTGCCACGGCATCGACGACGGCTTCACCGGCTCGGGCGCGACGGCGACAGCTGCCGGCGC
>DASUOW010000368.1:0-11519 GCA_036276435.1 Gemmatimonadales bacterium | reverse complement strand
AGGTGCCGGCCTTCACCGCGCGGTCGAGCCGCCGCACGCGGGCGAGCACCTTGAAGACGAACGCGTTGCCGATCACGCCGTGGGCCTGGAGCGTGTCGGTGATGGCCCGGAACGAGGCGCCCTTGGGGATGGTGAACTGCTCGGGTGGGCCCGGCTCGGCGCCGCACGCGGCGAGCACCATGCTCATTGCGAGGCCCCGCAGGGGCCGAAGCAATCCGGGTGCGAAGAGCGGGACTCCGTGCGCACGCAACGGACTCCGCTCCATGCACCGGGATTGCTTCGTCGCTCGCTGCGCTCGCTCCTCGCAATGAGCAGGTGGGGTGTCGTCCGCATCAGCCATCCAGTTCACCGTATCGCCCGCCTCGCATCCAGATACCCCTGCAGCAGCACCGCCGCCGCCAGCGCGTCCACGTCCTCCTTCCGGCCGCGGGTGCTACCCCCCTGCTCCTGGATGCTCCGGAGCGCCCTCGCCGTCGTCATGCGCTCGTCCCAGTACTCCACGGGCAGGCCGGTGCGCCCGGCCACGAGCTCGCCCATGGCGCGGGCGTCGCGCGCGGCGTCGCCCTCGTCGCCCTCGGGGGTGAGCGGCAGGCCGACCAGGAGGCCGACGATGTCGTGACGGGTGACGAGCTCGAGCAGGGCCGGCATGGGCAGGCGCTTGCCGGCGCGGCGGGTGAGCGTGTCGAGCGGGGAGGCGAGCAACTGCGTCTCGTCGCTGGCCGCGAGGCCGATGCGGATCTCGCCCCAGTCGAGGGCGAGGAGCCGGCCGCTGCGGGGAAGGAGGGTCACGGGCGACCCTGCCACCCTACTGCGCCATCGTCGCGAAGAACTCCTTGTTCGTCTTCGTGCGCTTCATGCGGTCGAGCAGGAACTCCATCGCCTCGACGGGCGGCATGTCGGCGAGGAAGTTGCGCAGCAGGTAGATGCGGTTGAGCTCGTCCTTGTCCATGAGGAGCTCTTCCTTCCGGGTGCTGGTGCGCTGGATGTCGATGGCGGGGTAAATGCGGCGGTCGGCGAGGCGCCGGTCGAGGACGAGCTCCATGTTGCCGGTGCCCTTGAACTCCTCGAAGATCACCTCGTCCATGCGGCTGCCGGTGTCGATCAGCGCGGTGCCGATGATGGTGAGGCTGCCGCCCTTCTCGATGTTGCGCGCGGCGCCGAAGAAGCGCTTGGGCTTCTGCAGCGCGTTGGCGTCCACGCCGCCCGAGAGAATCTTGCCCGAGTGGGGCACGACCACGTTGTGGGCGCGGGCGAGGCGGGTGATGGAGTCGAGCAGGATGACCACGTTGCGCCCGTGCTCCACGAGGCGCTTGGCCTTCTCGATGACCATGTCGGCCACCTGGACGTGGCGGTCGGCCGGCTCGTCGAACGTGGAGGCGATCACTTCCGCCTTCACGTTCTCCTGCATGTCGGTGACTTCCTCGGGCCGCTCGTCGATCAGCAGCACGATCAGGATGATCTCGGGATGGTTCTCGCTGATGGCGTTGGCGAGCTTCTGCAGCAGGATCGTCTTGCCCGCCTTGGGCGGCGCCACGATCAGGCCGCGCTGGCCCATGCCGATCGGGGAGAGCAGGTCCATCACCCGCATCGAGAGGTCGCCGGTCTTCCGCTCGAGGCGGATGCGCGCATCGGGGTAGCGCGGGCGCAGGTTGTCGAAGGCGATCCGGTGCTTGGTCTTCTCCGGCTCCTCGAAGTTGACGCTCTCGACCTTGAGCAGCGCGAGGTACCGTTCACCCTCCTTCGGCGGCCGCACCTGGCCCATCACCGTGTCGCCCGTGCGGAGATCGAAGCGCTTGATCTGGCTCGGGCTCACGTAGATGTCGTCGGGACCGTACAGGTAGTTCCAGTCCTGGCTGCGCAGGAACCCGTAGCCTTCCGGCAGGATCTCGAGCACGCCCTCGCCGCGGATGACCGTGTCCGTCTCGAGCAGCGACTGCTCGATGCGGAAGATCAGGTCCTGCTTGCGGAGGCCCGAGTAGTTGGTGATGTTCAGTTTTTCCGCCAGCTCGTGCAACTCGGCGACGGACTTCTGCTTCAGTTCGGCGATATCCACGGAGAGAGCTCCACGCGGGTCGATCCACCGCAGTCGGCGGTGGTCAGGCTACGGCAGCGGGTAAGTTGAACAGCGTATGCCAGATGGCTGTCGGAGGCGACCCGTCGCGACGGCGGTAGCGGGTCGGAGTTCGTCGGGGGAGCAGGGTAGTGGTGGACGGACGTCGATATTGTAAGGCCCGCCGCGCAGCAGCGTCAAGAGGTCCCATCGGACATGGATCGATTCGCCCCCTTCCTCGCCGCCTGGCGGGTGCAGCATGTCGGCCCCCGCGAGATGATCGACGCCGTCGTGGCACCGGAGCACCGGGGCCCCTCGGTCGAGCTCGCGGGCGCCCTGCGCGAGTGGCCGGGCATCCACTACTGGCTCTCCCGCGACCACGCCCGGCTCCTCCTGCTGCGTGACCACGGCGCGGCGCCCACCCAGCGTCGGGTGCGCCACGTCGTCCTCTTCCTGCTCACCGTCCTCTGTGCCCTCGGCGCCGGCGCCATGCTGGCCGGCACCTGGCTGCCGTGGGCCGGCCCAGGCCTGGGCGGCGCGGTGGCCGCCGCGGCGCGCTTCTTCATCGACCTGCCCTCCGGTACCTGGCGCGAGATCCTGCCCGGCTGGAGCTTCGCCGTCCCGCTGCTCGCCATCCTGATGTGCCACGAACTCGGGCACTACCTCACCGCGCGCCGCTACCACATCGACGCCTCCTGGCCGTACTTCCTTCCCGTGCCGCCGCCGCTGTCGCCCATCGGCAGCCTGGGCGCCTTCATCCGGCTGCGCTCGCCGGTGCTCGACCGGCGGCAACTCCTCGACGTCGGAGCGGCCGGTCCGATCGCCGGCTTCCTCGTCGCCATTCCCGTGCTGCTCTGGGGCTATTCCATCTCCGTGCCGGCGCCCGGCTTCCACGCCACCAGCGGCGACTTCGTCTCGTTCGGCGGCCAGATCGTCGGGCTCGGCGATTCGGTGGTGACGCGACTGCTCCGACACTGGTTCTTCGACGACTCCACGGCGCTGCTGCTGAGCCTGCCGGCGTTCGCCGGCTGGGTGGGCATCTTCGTGACCGGACTGAACCTGCTTCCGTTGAGCCAGCTCGACGGGGGGCACGTGGTCTATGGGCTCCTGGGCAAGCGGCAGGCGGCCGTCGGGCTCGCCACCGTCGGGGCGCTGGTCGTGCTCGCTCAGCGCTCGCCGTCCTGGTACCTGTGGGTGGTCATCGCACTTTTCCTGGGCGGGGGTGGCTGGAGCCATCCGGCGGTGGTGGCCCCCGAGTGGCCGGTCCCGGCGTCACGACGCATCGTGGGATGGATCTGCGTCCTGCTCTTCATCCTGACGTTCGTGCCCGTGCCGTTCCATGTCTGATCCCGGGGAGCCGACGGCGACCGCAACGCCGCCGTCCGCCGCCCGACTGCCCTCCCATACCCCGAAGTCCCATCGCCGGGTGCCCGGCCTACTCCTCGCCGGCCTCGGCCTGGTGGTCGTACTGCTGCTCACGCTGTGGCCGGTACCGCACGAGGCCAGGCGCAGCCAGCTGACGCCGATCTGGTGCCTGGTCTGCGGATCGATCGGCATGCAGGACGTGCTGCAGAACCTGCTCATGCTGATGCCCTTGGGTTTGGGCCTCGGTCTGCTCGGGTGGCGAGTGCCCCGGGCCACGCTGGCCGGGTTCGCGCTCGGCCTCACCGTCGAGCTGCTGCAGTACACCGTGATCGCCGGACGGGATGCGTCGCTGAGCGACGTGGTCACGAATACCGTCGGCACGGCGCTCGGGGCACTGGTGGCTGGGCGCATCGACTGGCTGCTGCGTCCGCCGCCACGCGACGCGGCGCGCCTGGCCCTCGGCGCGTTGGGCATGTGGGCGACGCTCTGGGTGGCGGCGGGGTGGCTCCTCGGCGCCGAGCCGGGTCCCGCGCCATGGCACGCGGAGGTCCGGCCCCACATGCTCACCGCTCCGCCCTTCCTGGGCGACATCGTGTCCGCCGAACTGACGGGCACGGCGCTGCGCGACGGCGATCAGGAGGTCGCGTCGCGCGTGATCGAGGCGTACGGCCGTGACACCGTCGCGTTCCGCGCGTCGGTGATCATGGGCCCGCCCGCGTCGGATCGGCGCGGCCTCCTCGAAGTCCGTGACGGCGATTCGACGACGCAGCTCTCGGTCGTGGAACGGCGCGGCGCGCTGCACTTCGCCATGCGGACGCGCTCGTCGGCGCTGCTGCTGCGGCCCCTCGCGCTGCGCACGCCCGACGTGCCCGCCGACCCGGCAGGCACGCCCCTGACGCTGTCCGTGCGCCGTGACGCAGGCACCATCGTGGTCGCGCCGCGCACGACCGGGGCGAGCGAGGTGCGGGCGTTCATCGGGCCGCACTGGCTCGCGACGCTGCTGCTGCCGGTGGAGGCGTGGACCGGGCCCGGCTGGGAGGTGTTCGCGCACCTCTGGGTCGTGGCCCTGCTGCTGCCGGCCGGCTGGTGGGTGGCGCAGTCGGCTGCGGCCTCGAGGCTGGTGCTCGCCTTCGCCGCCTTCGCGGTGGTCATCGGCGGCGTGCGCATCGTGCCGCCGCTGTTCGCACTCTCGCATTCTTCGGCGGTGGGCTGGGTGATGACCTGCGGCGCCCTCGCGCTCGGCCTGCTGCTCGGCCGACGGCTCGCGCCCTCCGACGAGCCCTGACGCGTCCCCGGCCGCCTCACCCTCTCGCCCTCATCGATGCCCAGAGCCTTCCAGACGGTCCTGCTGCTCACCGCCTCGAACGTGTTCATGACGTTCGCGTGGTACGGTCACCTGCGCACGCTGGGGCATCGCCCGTGGATCGTCGCGGCGGTGGCCAGCTGGGGAATCGCGCTGTTCGAGTACCTGCTGCAGGTGCCGGCGAACCGCATCGGGTTCACGGAGATGACGCTGCCGCAGCTCAAGGTCCTGCAGGAGGCGATCACGCTCCTGGTGTTCGTGCCGTTCGCCGTGTTCTACATGCGCCAGAAGGTCCACCTGGACTTCGCCTGGGCCGGATTGTGCCTCCTTGGCGCCGTCTACTTCGCCTTCCGCGCCAAGCCGGCCTGAGGGTCGGGGACACGGGGCGCGCCTGACGGGTATCAGTCTGCGAACCCGAGGCAGGAGCCCCCGATGCGGTATGGCACACTGATGGCGATGTTCGCGGCACTCACGTTGGCCGCGTGCACGAACGAGAAGGCGGAGAACAAGTTCGACCGGGCCGGCGAGGCGGCGACGGATGCCGCGAAGTCCACCGGCGAGGCCGTGGAGAAGACCGCCGAGGGCGTCGGCGCGGCGGTGGAAGGCGCGGCCGACACGGTGGGAAACCGGGCCGACCGGGCCGGCGACACCCTGCGTCGGCGCGCGGATACCGCGTCGGCGCGCACCGACAGCGCGCTCCGGAACCGCTAGCTCAGACGGTCGCGAAGGCGCGGAGCGCGCGCTGGCGCTCCGCGTCGGTCATCGATTCCAGCGGCAATTCGAGCATGGCACGGATGCGGCGTTCGAGGGCGGCGTAGGTCGCCTCGAACGCCGCGCGCCGTTCCGCCTCGTCGGGGATGTGCGCGGGGTCCGGCAGGCCCCAGTGCACCATCACGGGCTGGCCGGGCAGCACCGGACACGCTTCCTTCGCGTTGTCGCAGACGGTGATCACGACGTCCCAGCGCTGATCGGCGACGGCATCGATCGACTGCGGCTCGCGTCCCGCCCACGGAATGCCGTGCCGGGCGAGGACCTCGACGGCACCCGGGTTCACGCGTTCCGCGGGCCGTGAGCCGGCGCTCGACGCCTGGATGCGCTGCTCCCCGAGCGTGCTGAGCAGCGCCTCGGCCACCTGGCTGCGGGCGCTGTTGCCGGTGCAGAGCACCAGCACGCGCAGCGGCGACCGGCGGCGCATGACGGTGGCCGAGTCGGGGCAGGCGCCGGTGAATTGCGCCGATCGCCTGACGTCCTCGGGGGCGGCGTCGCGCTGGATGCGCTCGAACCCGAACCGCTCGAACCAGCCGTCGGCATCTTCCGTGAGCAGCACCACGTCGCGCGCGCCGGCCGCCATCGCACGCTCGAGCGCGGCATCCACGAGCCGCTTGCCGATGCCGGAACCGCGCTGCTCCGGCACCACCGCCACCGAGCGGAGCAGGGCACTCTCGCCATGCGCCTCGATGCCGGCCACGCCCAGGAGCGTCTCGCCCGCCCGCGCCACGACGAACCCCTGCAGGTCGTCGGGCACGCCCTCGACCATGAGCTTGCTGCTCCGCAGCAGCGCCAGCACGTCGTTGCGATCGGCCGCGGTCGCGTCGGCGATCGTGATCGTCTCGTCGCTCGTCATGTCCGCCTCCCAGGGGATCAGCACGCAGTCACTCGCGCAGGCCTGCACCTCTCGAATGTAGGACGCTTCGGCGGCGCGTCGCCGCACCAGCACGGGATCGCGGACCGCCAGCGGCGTGAGCGACTGGTTCACCACCCAGGCGGCCGGCCGGATCCCGGCGCGGGCCAGGTCGCCGGCCAGCTGGGCCGCTTCGTGCACCGGCGTCGCCTCCGGCAGCGTGACCAGGAGCACCGTGGTGTACCGTGGGTCGCGCAGGCGCGGGAGCAGCCGCTGCACCGCGTCCGGGCTGCCGCTCGCTCTCTTGAGCACCTCCCGATGATACGCCTCCGCGGCGTCGAGCAGGAGGAGGGTGTGCCCGGTCGGCGCGGTGTCGATCACCACGAAGCGATCCTCCCCGCCCGCGACCGTGCGCGCGAAGGCGCGGAACACCGCGATCTCCTCGGTGCACGGCGAGCGCAGGTCCTCGGCGAGCAACGCCCGACCCTGCTCGTCGAGGTCGCGACCCGCGGTGGCCATCACCTCGGCCGAATATGCCGCCGTCTCGGCGGCCGGATCGATGCGCGTCACCTCGAGGCCGCCCACCCGGCGCTGCACGGCGGCGGCGACGTGCGCGGCCGGATCGGTCGTCGTCAGGTGCACGCGATGCCCGCGTGCCGCGAGCCCCTCCGCGATGCGCGCCGCCGTACGGGTCTTGCCGACGCCGCCCTTGCCCATCGTGAACACGACGCCGCGTCCCCGTCGGGCGAGGTCGTCGACGAGGGCGTCGAGGGTGCGCGTCGGGCCGATCTCCGGCGGTGTGTCGTCGACGGGGGGCACGTCCGGCGAGGGCGCGCGCGCGCCCATCGCGCGCAAGGCATCGAGGCCGACGAGCCCGAACGGCAGCAGCGGCAGCTCGGTGCGCGGCAACGTCGCGAGGCCGGGCGGGAGTGCCTTCATCGCGGTGCGGGCGCGTCGCTCGAGGTCGCGCGCTACCGGATCGCTCCGGTCGGTGGCGGTGAAGACGCCGTTGACCACGAGGTGCTGGTTGCGGATGCCCAGCGACGCCAGCTCGGCGCGCGTGCGCTCGGCCTCGGCGAGCGAGGCGCGGTCGGGACGGGCCACCAGGAGCAGCGTCGTGCGCGCCGGGTCCTGCAGCGCATCGCGTGAGGCGGCGTAGAGTGCGCGCTGGGCCGTGAGGCCGGCCAGCGGGCCGAGACACGACGTGCCGCCCACGTTGGTGTCGATGAACGACGACCAGGCGGCCGGCAGCTCGAGCAGCCGCAGCGTGTGGCCGGTCGGGGCGGTATCGAAGATGACGTGCCCGAACGCGTCCGTCGCGTCCGGATCGCCAAGGAGGCTGGTGAACTGGTCGAACGCGGCGATCTCCACGGTGCACGCACCCGAGAGCTGCTCCTCCATGCTCGCCACCGCCGCCGCCGGCAGCACGCCGCGATAGGGGCCGACGACCCGTTCGCGATAGGCACGCGCGGCCTCCTGCGGGTCGACGTTGAGCGCCGCGAGGCCCGCCACGCCGGGCACGTCCCTCGGCGTGGCCCCGAGCGGGACACCCAGCACCTCGTCCAGGTTCGACGCGGGGTCGGTGCTCACCAGCAGCACCCGATGGCCCTCGTCCGCGAGCCGGATGGCGGTGGCGCAGGCGATGGACGTCTTGCCGACGCCACCCTTGCCCGTGACGAACAGGATGCGCGTGTCGAGCTGCGGAAGGGACATCAGGACTCCCGGTGGTTCAGCAGCAGGGTTCGTCGGCGGTGCCGCCGCAGCAGCCGCTCGATGGCGCGGCGACGCCCAGGGGCAGCTTCCGCTTCGCCGGACTGGCGCCAAGCGGCACGCCGGCCCAGTCCGCGAGCTGCGCGCGGCTCGGGTAGGTGCCGATGCTCACGACGGTGTCTCCCGCCAGCACGACGGGGAGCGCCGCCTCACCGCGCTCGGTCAGGGCCTGCTTCACGGCATCGGAGGCCACGAACGCCGCCGGCTGCTGCGCCAGGTTGAAGCGCTCCACCTGCACCCCCTGACCGGCGAGCCAGTCGAGGTCGGCGGCGAAGCGGACGAGCTGGGCATCGACGGACGGGCCACAGACGCCGGTCGAGCAGCACATGGCGGGATCGTAGACCTGCAGGACGTTCGGCATGGTTCGTCTCTCCTGGTTCACTGGGCGGGCTTCACGGCCCGCACGAAGGCGGACATGAACTTGCCGTCGACCTGGCTCGCGACGGCGTCGGGGTCGAGGCCGGCGCCGAGCAGCAGGTCGCGGGCGTCCTCGGTCTTGTAGATCCGGGTGGGCTCGATGTCGATGCTCACGAACCCCGTCTCGGCGAGCAGCGTGCGGAACTCCGACTCGTCGAGCGCGCCGGCGATGCAGCCGACCCACAGCTCCACGCTGCGGCGCACGTCGGGGGCGATCTCGCCGCGCGTCACCACGTCCGACACCGCGAAGCGGCCGCCGGGCTTGAGGACGCGAAAGGCCTCACGCAGCACCTGGCGCTTGTCGCCCGAGAGGTTGATGACGCAGTTCGAGATGATCACGTCCACCGACGCATCGGGCAGCGGGATCGCCTCGATGTGGCCCTTGAGGAACTCGGCGTTCATCACGCCCGCGCGGAACTGGTTGGCCCGGGCGAGTTCCAGCATCTCGTCCGTCATGTCGAGGCCGTAGGCGTGACCGCCGGGCGCCACGCGGCGCGCCGAGAGGAGCACGTCGATGCCGCCGCCCGAGCCCAGGTCGAGCACCACGTCGCCCGACCGCAGCTCGGCGAGGGCCGTGGGGTTGCCGCAGCCCAGCGACGCGAGCACGGCCTCGGCGGGGAGCTGCTCGGTCTGAGCCTCCTCGTAGAGGTTGGAGGTGATGGGGTCGCCCTGGCCGGCGTCGCCGCAGCACGACACGGAGCCGCAGCAGGCGCCGCCGGATTGTGAAAGGACGCGCCGCGCGGCCTCGCCGTAGTGGGCCTTCACGGTCTCGGTGAGCTCGGTGCCCGTCGGGGCGTTGGTCGGTGCGGTCATGTCGGCTCCTGAAATATCAAATTTCGTTGATGAAATTGTCATGAAGAAAGCGCTCATGCGCTGCAGCAGCGGCCGAAGACCTTGAGCCCGCGCCGGGCCGTCACTCGGTCGGTGCCCAGGGCCCGGATGACGTCGTGGGCCACGCCGAGGGTGCCCGGGACCAGCGCGTAGTAGGCCCAGCGGCCCTCGCGCCGGTCGGTGACCAGTCCGGCGGCCTTGAGTACCTTTAGATGGAACGACAGCCGGGATTGCGCGGCCCCGAGGGCGTCCTGGAGCTCGCAGACGCAGCGCTCGCCGCCGCGCAGCATCTCGAGCACGGCCAGGCGCGTTTCGTCCGAGAGCGCGTGGAAGAGGGCGGCCGCCTGGGCCAGGTCGACGCCGGGCGTCGTCGGGATCGGTGCAGTCATGGACCCATAATGCATCAACATTTCTTGATTGTCAAGCGCAGGACGGCTGGCTACCCGGGTCATTGACAGCGACAAATATTACTGTATACTCATGCATCGATTTATAACCCAGGGGGCTGGACCGATGATGCCGAAGGGCTGGGGTACCGCGATGATGCTGACGGCCGCGCTGGGACTGGGCGCCGCTCGGCCGGCGGCCGCGCAGCAGCCGCTCACGCTGCGTGACGCGCTCGCGCGTGCGGAGGGAGGGGCCTATGCCAATCGCATCGCCGGTGGCCAGCGGCGGGCGGCGGAGGGCCAGGCGGCTGCGGCGCTGAAGGGCATCCTGCCGACGGCGCGGCTCGAGGGCGGCTACCTGCGCACCACCGATCCGCTCAACGCCTTCGGCTTCCAGCTGCGCCAGCGCTCGCTGACGCAGGCGTCGTTCGACCCGAATGCGCTCAACTACCCGGCCGCTATCGGCAACGTGAACGCCGGCGCGGTGCTCGAGGTGCCGCTGCTGAATGCCGACGCCTGGGCCGGCCGGAGCGCGGGCGGGCGGGCGGCCGAGGCGGCCGGCGCGGCCGAGGACTGGACCCGTTCGCGCACGCGACTCGACGTCATCCGCGCCTACTACGGCGCCGTGCTGGCGGTCGAGCAGGTGCGCACGCTCGACACCGCCTTCGCGGCGGCGCAGTCGCACGTGCGGCAGGCGCAGTCGGCGGTGCGGAACGGGATGGCGACGCCGTCCGATGCACTGCTCGCGGAAGTGAAGGCGGGCGAGGTGGAGACGCAGCTGCTGCAGGCCCGGCAGGACGCCGAGCTGGCCCGTCGCCAGCTCGCCACGCTGCTCGGCACGCCGGACGACACGCTGCTCGTCCTGCCCGACGCGCTGCCCACCGCCGCGTCGGTGCGCGCGCTCCTGGACGCGCCGGTGGGTGACAGCGTGGCGCGCGCCGACGTGGAGGCCGCGTCGCTGGGCCGGGAGGCGGCCGAGGCGGACGTGCGGCGCACGAAGTACCTGTACGTCCCGCGGGTCAACGCCTTCGGCCGGGTGGACTGGAACGATCCGGACACGCCCTTCGGCGGCAAGGAGGCCTGGACGGCAGGCGTGATGGTCTCATGGTCGCCGTTCTCCGGCGCGTCCGAGATCGCCGAGCGGCGGGCCGCCGAGGGGCGCGCGGCGAGTGCCCGGGCGCAGGCGGAGGCCGCCGCCGCGCAGGCGCGCGTCGAGGTGGCGCGCGCCGAGGGTGACGTGAAGGTGGCGCGCGCCCGCCTCGACATCGCCGAGCGCTCCGTCGCGCAGGGGCGGGACGCGCACCGCATCGTGAGCCGCAAGTACGAGGGCGGCCTCGCGACCATCACCGAGGTGTTCGATGCCGCGGCCGTGGAGCGCATGGCGCAGCTCGGCTTCGCGAACGCCCGTCATCAGGCCATCACCGCCGCGGCAGCGCGGCGCCAGGCTCGTGGTCTCGATCCCGCCGGGATCGACCTCGCCGACTGAACCGCGTACTCGAGGACTGCGACGCATGCGATACACGATGCTCACCCTGGGACTGGTTGGCGCCGCCGCGGGCCTTGCCGCCTGCGGCCGCGAGCCCGAGGCCCACGCCGCGGCCCGGCCCGCCGAGACCGGCGAGGTGGTGGTGGTGCGGGACACGGTGGTGCACGCGATGCTCGAGGCCGCGGGCGTGGCCGAGCCGGTGCAGCAGGCCACGCTCAGCACGCGGCTCATGGGGACGGTGACCGGCGTCACCGTGCGGGAAGGCGATCGCGTCGGGCCCGGGCAGGTGC
>DASUOW010000367.1:0-3184 GCA_036276435.1 Gemmatimonadales bacterium | reverse complement strand
CGGCCCATGGTCCGAATCCTGGACCTGGGGGAAAAGGGGGAGATCGGGGAGATCTCGGTCACCCCGATCGACGAGCCCGAGCCGGACGAGGTTCTCTATCGTCCGGGGATGACGATGGCCGAGGTCGAAAAGGCTGCTATCGTCGCTGCCCTCAAGGAGTTCCGTGGCAACCGCCGCCGGGCCGCCGAGCAGCTGGGCATCGGCGAGCGGACCCTGTACCGGAAGCTCAAAGCGTACGATTTGGAGTAGCCGTATCCGTGGGTGGCTCCGCCCTAAATGCCCGTACAGAAACATGTTGCGCGGGGTCATCTCTTGACATTTCTCAAGTCGGGTCCCGATATTCTGAACACGGCCGGTCAGTCCTCCCCGCGGGGTCGTCATTGCTGAATTTCGCCATCGACGCCGAGCGCTGCGTTGCCTGCCTGGCGTGCGTCCGGGTCTGCCCTACCAGTGCCATCGAGGTGCTGGGGGAGGCACCACTCTTGCGCGTGGTGGATGAGTCCTGCATCCGCTGCGGCGAGTGTGTCCCGGCGTGCCCCCATGGCGCCGTGCAGGCGGTGGGGGGCGTGGGCCGGGTGCTGGAGCTGGCCACGCAAGGAAATGCAGCGCTGATCCTCTCGACCGAGGCGGCGGCGCACTTCTACCCGGCCACGCCGGAGCAGCTGGTGAACGCCTGCTACGCGGCGGGCTTCCGGGTGGTGACGCGGGGTGTGCTGGGCGACGAGCTGGTGGCGGCCGAGTACCTGCGGCTGTGGCGGGACGAGTCCTGGGGCACCGTGATCCGCTCCACCGATCCGGCCGTGGTCGAGGCGGTCACGACGCAGTATCCCGAGCTGGTGCCCTATCTGGCGCCGGTCGCGACGCCGCCGCTGGCGGAAGCGCGCTACCTGCGTGGCCGCTACGGGGCCGAGTTGCCGGTGGCGTACGTGGGGCTGGTGCCCCCGGTGCGGGACGGCGAGCTCGACGCGGCGATCACGTACGGCGAGCTGGAGCACGTGCTGCGCATGCGGAGCGTGGAGGTACGCGAGCAGCCCGCATTCTTCCTGCGGATCCCCGAGGAGCGCCGGCGGCACCTGAGTGCCGCGGGCGGCCTGCCGCTCGAGATGCTCGAGGAGGCCCGGCTCCCCGGGGCGCGGTTCCGGGTGATTCGCGGGCTCGCGGCGCTGCCGGCGCTGGTGCGGGCGGTGGTGGTGGACCGGATGGACCTGGGGTTCGTGGACATCCTCGCCACCGAGGGCGTGCTGGACCATCCGCTCTCCGGTCCGAAGGATCGCCTCTACTGGCGGCGCGCGCTCGTGGCGGCGACGGAGCCGCCGCGGAGCCGGCAGCCGGTGGTGGATCGCGCGGTGCTGGCGAGCGTGGGCGCCACCTTCACGGTGCGTCCGCGGGAGGTGGGTCCCGACCGGCGCGCGGTGGAGACGACGCTCGAGGCCATCGGCGTCGGGCCGAACGGGAAGGCGTGGGACTGCGGCGCGTGCGGCTTCGGTACCTGCGAGAAGTTCGCCGAGGCGGCGGCGCAGGGGCGCGCGACGCTGCGGCTCTGCCCGCCGTACCAGTCGCGGCGCGCCGAGGACGCCATGCGCGCGGCGGCGGTGGACCTGCTGACGGGGCTCGCGACGTATCGCGTGCTCCAGGAGCGGCTGCAGTACGAGGTCGAGCGGAGCAAGCGAAGCGACGAGCCCTTCGCGCTCCTGTTCCTGGACCTCGACGAGTTCAAGCAGGTGAACGACCGGTACGGCCACGAGGCGGGGAACGAGATCCTGCAGGCCGTGGCGAGCGAGATCCGCGCGGCGGTGCGTGCGTCGGACGTGGCGGCCCGCTACGGCGGCGACGAGTTCGTGGTGATCCTGACCCGCACCGACCTCTCCGGCGCCACCCGCGTCGCCGAGGCGCTGCGGGAGGGGATCGAGGCGGTGGGGCGGCGGCTGGGCTACGCCGACGGGAGCGTGACGGTGAGCGTGGGCGTCGCGGAGTTCGACCCGCGCCGGCCCGCGGAGGGCGACCTGCTCGTGACGGCCGATCGTGCGCTCTATCGCGCGAAGGCCGCCGGGCGCAACGTGATCGCAGAGGCGCTGCGGCAGCGCCAGCATGAGGTGACGCAGACGTGACCGGATTCCCTTCGCGCCAGCCTGCCAGTCCGTCCTCCGGGGCGGGCCGTGAGCCCGGCTCCGACTTCAGCGACCCGTGGGGCGTGCGCCGCGCGGAGAACCTGCTCACGAGCCTCGAGGGCATCCTCTCGGCGCGCGTCGTCACGACGCCGCTCGGCGAGGTGAGCGAAGTCCACGTGCTGGCGCAGTCGGGGCTGCAGCCGAAGCAGCTGGTGCGGAACATCGAGTCCGCGCTGCTGGCCCACCTGGGCGTGAAGGTGGACCACCGCAAGATCAGCATCGCGCAGACGGCCGACGTGAAGCCCATCGAGGCGCTCGAGCGCGACGTGGTGCGCGAGCGGTCGCTGCAGCGCGCCGTCCTGTTCGAGAACGTGAGCTTCACCTCGGGCCGCAAGCCGAACCGGGTGCAGCTGCAGGTGACGCTCTCGTCGCAGGGGCAGACGGAGACGGCCGACGAGGAATCGGCCGACACGCCCCGCGCCCGCGTCGAGGCGGCCGCCCGCGCGGCGCTCGCCGTGGTCGACCGCCTGCTCGGCGACAACTCGCTGCACCTCGAAGGGGCGCGGGTGGTCCGGGAGTTCGAGCGCGAGTTCGTCTTCGTCGCGGCCCAGGCCCTCAGCGGCCGCGACTCCGTGCTGCTGACCGGCACGGCGGAAGTCCGCGAGAGCGCGGAGCGCGCGGCGGTGTTCGCGGTGATGGATGCCACGAACCGGTGGAGCGAGCTGCGGCGGCCGGCGTGACGCCGGTCGTGATCACGAGATGACCAACTGGATGACGTTACACGGTCGCACGTCGCGACCATCGAGATACGGGTTCCCGGTCTGACCTAGAGGAGAGCGGAGCATAGCGGTACGCTGAGCGGAGCGTCACGGACAGCCATAGCGAGGCTGGCCGTTCCCGAGGGACGAAGTCTGTTTCCTGAAGGGAGGTGACGCTCATGACAAAGGCGCGCAGCGCTGAGTCAGTGGACGTGGTCGCGTGGATCATTGCCCTGCTCGGCATTGATGACGGTCAGGAGTGGTGGTAGCCTAGGCCCGACCGGGGCCCAAGACTGTGCGTAGGTCCCTTGTGGTGGA
>DASUOW010000366.1:0-9670 GCA_036276435.1 Gemmatimonadales bacterium | reverse complement strand
TAGACCGGCGGGGTGAGGGCGAGGTAGCGCAGTTCGCCCGGGCCGGCCACGTACGCCACCGTCGGCAGGATGCTGCTCTCCACCACCGGCCGCAGCAGCACGTTGGGCGAGAGCCGCTCGGGCTCGGCGGCGGCGATCGCCGACAGCTCCGCCATGGTGAAGCGCTCGCCGCCGCGGCGGGTGACGAAGCCGTCACCCGCGCGCACGAGGCGATCCCTGCCCTGGGCGCCCTCGAGAAAGACGAGCGTGGCGCCGTCGCCCACCACGACGCCCGGATCGGCGCGCCGCCCGGCGAGCTCCGTCGCGAGCGCCGCGAGCGGCGGCTCCATCGCGGCGCTCTTCGCCAGCGCCTCCATGAGCAGCGGGGCCGCGTGCTGCTTGAGCGCCCGGTGCGACGCGTCGAGACACACCACGCCGTACGGCGCGAGCAGCTCGGCGAGCGCGCCTGCGTACGAGGACCCGACGGTGGCGTCCGGACGGTAGTGGCGACCGAGCCACGCGAGCACCTCGTCCTTCGAGCTGGCGCCGTCGAGGTCGGCGGCGAGCTGCGCCAGGGCCGTCTCGACCTCGCTGCCGAGCGGCTCGCGATACATCGGCAGCATGGGCGCATCGGCGGGGCGCTCGCGCAGCACGCACTCGCGCAGCGTGCCGTCGCTCGCGACCCAGGCCGCGTGGTTCGACTCGGCGAAGTCGTGGTCGTCGGTGGCGAGCCAGAACACGGGAACCACGGGCCGCTGCCACGCCGTCTCGAGCTCGCGCGCGAGCGCCACGGCGGAGAGCGCCTTGAACACGGTGTAGAGCGGGCCGGTGAAGAGCCCGGGCTGCTGGCCCGTCGTGACCACCACCGCGCCGGGCTCGCGCAGCCGATCGAGCGAGGCCGTCACCGCGTGCGGCGCCACGACCGCCTCGAAGAGCCGCACGTCGGCGCCGCAGGGGCGCGGCGACGGCACGCCGACGGGCGCGGCCAGCGGCGTCGTGACGATGCGCATCAGGCCACCTCCGCCACGAGCAGGGCGCGCGGTGCGCCGGCGTGCGCCGGTCCACCGTCGTAGTCGCCGAAGCAGTGGCGCACCGACGCGCCGGCACGCGTGAGCATGCCCGCCAGCTCGTCCGCCGAGAAGAGGCGCACGCGCTCCTGGAAGCGGCGGCCGTCGGCCAGCACGATCTCCTTGACGACGTAGCGGCCCCCGGGCGTGCGGTAGCGCCGGAGCCGGACACCGCCCTCGCCGCGCTCGAACGTGCCGGCCCCCTCGGCAATGCGTGACGCCACGAGGGCGGCGTTCAGGAAATCGAGCACGAACCATCCTCCCTGGCGCACCGTGCCGACCATGCCGGCGAGGGTCGCCGCGTGCTCCTCGTCGGTGTCGAAATAGCCGAAGCTCGTGAAGAGGTTGAGGCCCGCGTCCATCGACCGCGGCCGGATCGGCAGCGCCCGGATGTCGCCGCGGACCAGCGGCGCATCGGTGACCTGGCGCGCCTTCCGCAGCAGCGCGGCGGAGAGGTCGAGGCCGGTCACCTCGAGGCCCGCCGAGTCGAGGGCGTGGGCATGCCGTCCCGGGCCGCAGCAGATGTCGAGCACCCGCCAGCCCGCGCCCCATCCGATGAGGCGACCCAGGAGCGCCACGAGGTGCTCGGCGTCCTCCTCGTCGCGGTGCGGATAGAGCGCGAGGTACTCCTCACCGAACCATTCTTCGAACCACTCGGGCATGGGGTCCAGGGTCGCGCGTGGCGACTATTTGTGGTAGGGCTCGCCTCGCAGGATCGTGAATCCCCGGTACAGCTGTTCCAGCACCACGACGCGCGCGAGCTCGTGCGGCAGCGTCAGGGCCCCGAGGCTCCAGGCGTCGTCGGCCCGCGCGAGCAGCGCCGGCGCCAGCCCGTGCGATCCGCCGATGACGAAGGTGACCGGGCGCGACGCCAGGCGCCAGTCGTCGAGCCGCCGGGCGAGGTCCTCGCTCGTCCACGCCCTGCCGCCGCGATCGAGCGCCACCAGGCGGCTGCCCGGCGGCACTTTCGCCGCGAGGGCCTCGTGCTCGTCGCGCTGGCCCGCCTCGATCGTCGGGGCACGCGACGACTCCTTCACCTCGCGCTCCTCGATGGTGACGTAGCGACCGAGCCGGGTCAGGTAGTCGTCGGCCGCCTCGCGGAAGTGGGGCCGGAGGCGGCCGACGGCCAGGAGCGCGAGCCGCACGCCCTACGCGTACATGCCGCGCAGGTGATGCACCGCCGCCACCCGCTCGATCGCGAGCATGTACGCGCCGATGCGCAGGTTGAGCTTGTGCTTGTCGGCCATCCCGGCGACCTCGTCGAAGGAGCGCACCATGATCCGCTCGAGGCGCTGGTTCACGACGTCCTCCTCCCAGAAGTACCCGCCGCGGTCCTGCACCCACTCGAAATAGCTCACCGTCACGCCGCCGGCGTTGGCGAGGATGTCGGGGATGACGTAGATGCCCTTGTCCTCGAGGATCTTGTCGGCATTGGCCGTGGTGGGGCCGTTGGCGCCCTCGCAGATGATCTTCGCGCGGATCTGGCTGGCGTTCTTGCTGTTGATCACGTTCTCCATCGCCGCGGGCACGAGCACGTCGCACTCCACCGTCAGCAGCTCGGCGTTGGTGATCGCGTCGCCCTTCGTGTAGCCGGTCAGGAACTTGTTCTCCTTGACGTACGCCAGCATGTCGGCGACGTCGAGGCCCTTCGCGTTGTAGACGCCGCCGTTCTTGTCGCTCACCGCGACGATCGTGGCGCCCTCCTTCGCCAGCAGGTCGGCCGTGACCGAGCCGACGTTGCCGAAGCCCTGCACCGCCACCCGGGCGCCCTGGAGCGGCATGCCGAGGCGCGCGAGCGCCTGGCGCGTGACGAGCATGCAGCCGCGGCCGGTGGCCTCGCGGCGGCCCAGCGAACCGCCCATCTCGATCGGCTTGCCGGTGACGACGGCGGTGACGGTGTGCCGCTTGTGCATGGAGTAGGTGTCCATCACCCACGCCATGACGCGCTCGTTGGTGTTGACGTCGGGCGCGGGGACGTCCGAGTCGGGACCGAGGACTTCGATGATGGAGGAGGTGTAGCGGCGGGTGAGGCGCTCGAGCTCGGACATCGACAGCTGGGAGGGATCGCAGATCACGCCGCCCTTCGCGCCGCCGAACGGGATGTTCACGACCGCGCATTTCCAGGTCATCCACGCCGCCAGCGCCTTCACCTCGTCGAGCGTCACGTTCATGTCGAACCGGATGCCGCCCTTGGCGGGCCCGCGCGACGAATTGTGGATGACGCGGATGCCCGTGAAGACCTCGACCTCGCCATTGTCCTTCTTCACCGGCACCGACGTGATGATCTGCTTCTCGGGATGCCGCAGCACCTGGTAGAGCCCCGGGTCGAGATTGAGGCGCTGCGCCGCGTAGTCGAACCGCGACATCATCGCCTCGAAGGGATTCTCCTCCGCGAGGAACCGGTCCTTGTCCGGCCGGATGACGGCGAATTCCGTGGTGCCCGCAACGATGCTCATGTCAGTCTCCAGGGGTCCCGCGCGCGCGGGAAGTCAAAGATTGTCCGGGGGCGTGACCACCGCGTCGAGGGCCGCGACGATGCGATCGCCGTCGCGTTCCCACGCCAGGTCGAGCACGGCCACGAGCGGCTCCGGCACCGCGGCCGGCCACCGGTCACGCAGCTTCACCGCGTCCTTCTCCGTGATCACGACGTGATCCGCGCGCCGCGCCGCGTGGGCGAGCCACGCCACGTCCTCGTCGCGGAAGTCGTGATGGTCCTTCCAGGTCGCCGCCTGCACCGCGGCGCCCGTCGACTTCACCTGGGCCACGAACGCATCGGGGTCGGCGATGCCCGACGCCGCCACCACGCGCCGTCCGGCGAGCGACGCGGCCTCCACGCTGCGCCCCGACACCAGCCCGTCGAGCCGCACCAGGCCCAGCTGCACGATGGCCACCGGCCCTCGCACCAGCGGTGCCAGCTCCGCGGCGAGCGCTTCGGCGGCCTCGCGCGTGGCGCGCTTGCGGGTGATGATGACCGCGTCCGCGCGCTCGAGGGCCTCGACCCCCTCGCGCCACGGCCCCGCCGGCACCGGCCAACGGACCGCCCGCGTCGTCTCCGCCGCCACCACCGCGATGTTCAGGTCGCGCCGCACGTCGAGCCGCTGGAAGGCGTCGTCGAGCACCAGCACCTGCGCGCCCTGCGCCACCGCCACCCGCGCGCCCGCCACCCGGTCGGGATCGGCCACCACCGCGGCGTCGGGAACCGAGCGGCGGTGCACCTGCGTCTCATCCCCACCATACCCCCGGAGGAGGATGCCCGGCTTGAGACCCCGACGGACATAGTGCCGCGCTATCCAGATCGCCACGGGCGTCTTGCCAGACCCACCGACCGTCAGATTCCCGACCGCGACGGTAGGCAACGGCATGTCGTGACTCGGCAGCCATCGACGCCGGTAGGCCAGCTCCCGGAGGGCCATGCCGCCCCGCCAGAGGGCAGCGGCCGGGAGCAGGGGCAGCCGGGCCACCTTCGCCTCGAAGCGCCGGCTCGTCCACAGCCAGCGGATGAGGCGGTGGGTATCCCCGCGCCGACGCTTCATGGGTGCTCTCCTAGCAGATTCAGTGCCTCCTGCATGGCCCGCACGCCCTGCTCGATCCCCTCGTCCCCCGCGCCGACGTCTATCGGGGTGCCGTACCGGATCCGGATCCGCGCGAACGGCTTCGGCAGCACGAACCGATCCCACGACTGGAACCGCCAGGCCCGCGACACGTCCGCCCGGATCGGGATCATCGGGACCCCGGCCCGCTGCGCGGCGGCTGCGGCGCCCGCCTTGGCGACCCGCCGAGGCCCGATCGGCCCGTCGGGGGTGAAGGCCACCGACCGGCGCTCCTCGAGCGCCCTGAGGGCCCCCAGGAGCGCCTGCGTGGCGCCCCGGCGGCTCGAGCCGCGGATCAGGTCGTAGCCCAGCCGCCCCGCCGCGTCGGCCAGGTACTGGCCGTCCCGCGCCACGCTCACCACGGCACTGATGCCCAGGCCGCGGTGGTGCCAGAGGATCGGCAGCAGTTCCTCGTGCCATAGCACGACCACCACCGCCCGCCGGCGCTCGAGCACGTCGCCGGCCCCCTCCGGCAGCGTGGCCTCGAACCGCCACGTAGCGCCGAGGACCCGCAGGAACGCCGGCGCGATGCGGGCGACGAACGCCGGCGGGAGCTTGAGCTTCACCGCGCGGCGAGCAACTGCTCGGCCATGTCCGCTACCCGTCCGGCGGCGCCCGGCGAGCCGAGGCGCGAGCGCACCTCGGCGAGGCCCTCGCGCTGCGCGATCGTCGCCGGGTGGGCCGGGTCAAGGAGGGGCCGTACCGCGTCGGCGAGCCGCTCGGCCGTCACGGCGTCCTGCAGCAGCTCGGGCACCACCTCGCGCTCCGCGACCAGGTTCACGAGGCTCACGTAGGGGATCGTGAGCAGTCGCTGCGAAAGCCAGAAGGTGAGCGGGTGCGCGCGGTACGCCACCACCATCGGCGTGCCGGCCAGCGTCGCCTCGAGCGTCGTGGTGCCGGACTTCGCGATCGCCGCGTCGGCGGCCGAGAACACCGGCAGCGGATCGTCGCGATGCACCTCGATGCCGCCCGGATCCGGATACTCGCCGTGCGACGTGCCGGCGACGATCACGCGGTCGCACGCCTTCGCCTCGAGCAGCCGCCGCGCGGCGTCGCGGAACGGCACCCACATCCGCTGCACCTCGCCCTCCCGGCTGCCGGGGAAGAGGCCGAGCACGCGCTCCCCCTCGCCGATGCCCAGCGCCGTGCGCGCGGCGGAACGCTCGGGCATCGGGCCGCGGTCGAGCAACGGATGCCCCACGTAGTCCGAGCCGAGCCCGAGCTTCGCGAAGAAGGCGGCCTCGAACGGCAGGATCACGGCGAGGCGGTCCACCGCCCTGGCGAAGCGCACCGCGCGCTGCGGGCGCCACGCCCACAGCTGCGGGGCGATGTAGTACAGCACCGGGATCCCGGCCCTGCGCGCCGCTTCCGCGACGCGCAGGTGGAATCCCGGATAGTCGATCAGGATGGCGAGATCGTACGCCCGCGCGCCGAACGCCCGGCGCAGCTGCCGCAGCAGGCTGACGTGCGCGGGCAGCTTCGTGATGATCTCCACGAGGCCCATCGCGGCCATGCGCTCCATCGGCTGGAGCACGTGCGCGCCCGCCGCCGCCATGCGCGGCCCGCCGAACGCCTCGAGTGTCGCCGTGGGCAGGCGCTCGCGCAGGGCCCGCGTCACCGCCGCGCCGTGCAGGTCCCCGGATGGCTCGCCCGCGGAGAGGAAGATGCGGGGGCCGGACGCGCTCATGTCGCGGGGAACGCCCCCTGCGTCGACGCCTCCACCGCCCCGGTGACGCGCAGGGCGAGCGCGAGCGCCGCGCGTCCTTCCCGGCCCGTCACCACGGCGTCGCGATCGCCGCGCACGGCGTGCACGAAGCTCTGCAGCTCGAGGCCGAGCGCGTCGGCCGCCGGCGCCGCGAGCGGGATCATCTCCACCGCGTCCGACAACTCCCCGCCCGTGCCGGGCTGCCAGCCCGGCTTCATCCGCAGGAAGGTGCCGGTGCCGGTGGCGAGGTCGAGCGAGAGGTAGCCATCGTGCTGGAACAGCCGGAGCTTGCGGATGCGCTCGCGCGCGACCCGCGACGCGGTCACGTTCGCCACCGCGCCGCCCGCGAACTCCACGCGCGCGTTGGCGATGTCGAGGTTGGGCGAGAGCACCGCGATGCCGTTGGCCCGCACGTCGGTGGGCTCGGCGCCGCCGGTCAGGTGCAGGATGAGGTCGAGGTCGTGGATCATGAGGTCGAGCACGACCGCCACGTCGGTGCCGCGTGGCTGGTAGGGCGCCAGGCGCTGGCTCTCCACGTAGCGCGGCACGCCCAGGTACGGCGCGGCGGCGCGAATGGCGGGATTGAAGCGCTCGATGTGGCCCACCTGCAGCTGCACGCCCTGCGCATCGGCGAGCGCGATGAGCGCGTCGGCCTCCTCGAGCGTGCCGGCGAGCGGCTTCTCCATGAGCACCGGGATGCCGCGACGCAGCACGTGCAGGCCCACCTCGGCGTGGTGCACGGTGGGGACCGCGATGGAGACGGCCTCGACGCGCCCGAGGAGCTCGTCGAGGTCATCGAAGGCGCGGGTGCCGTGCTCGGCCGCGATGGCGCGCGCCCGCGTGCGGTCCACGTCGAAGAGGCCCACCAGCTCCGCCTCGGGCAGCGTGGCGAGGTGCCGCGCATGGTGGCGCCCGAGCGCACCGACGCCGATCACGCCGATCGGCAGCCGGGTCATGCCGGGACTCCGCGCCCCGCGTTCGCCACGAAGCTCAGGAAGCGCTCCACCTCGGGCAGCGGCGGCACCTCCTCGCGCGCGCGCGCCACGGCGCGCCCGAGGCTCAGGTCCGAGTTGAACACGATGCGGTACGCCCGCTTGAGCGCCACCATCGTCTCCGCCGGGAACCCCAGGCGCTGCAGCAGCACCGCGTTGAGCCCGTAGAGCTCGATCGGGCTGCCCACCGCCTTCGTGAACGGCGGCACGTCCTGGTTGACGCGCGAGGCACCGCCCACGAACGAGTAGGCGCCGATCGTGACGAACTGGTGGATGGCGTTGAGCCCGCTGATCACGGCATGGTCCTGCACCGTGACGTGCCCGGCCATCTGCGTGCCGTTGGCGATGGTGACGTGGTCGCCGAGGTGGCAGTCGTGCGCCACGTGCACGTACGTCATCAGGAAGCAGTGCGCCCCGACGCTCGTGTGCCCCGTCGCGGTGGTGCCGCGGTTCACCGTGCTGTACTCGCGGATGATGGTGTGCGGGCCGATCTCGACCCACGTCTCCTCGCCGCGGTACTTCATGTCCTGCGGATCGCCGCCGAGGTGCACGCCGATCCCGAGCTGCACCCCCTCCCCCAGGCGGACGTGCTGCTGCAGCGTGCTGCGCGCGCCGATGCGGCAGTTGTCGCCCACCTGCACGTGCGGGCCGATGATCGTCCACGGCCCCACTTCCACCCCGGTCCCCAGCTGGGCGCTGGGATCGACGAGGGCGCTCGGATGCACGAAGGTGGCGCTCACCGGTCCACGACTCCGGCCATCATCTCGGCTTCCGCCGCCAGCTGGCCGTCGACGTACGCCTCGCCGCGCATGCGGAGGGTGCGCCCGCGGTTCTGCAGCATCTCGACCTCGAGGCGGAGCTGGTCGCCGGGCACCACCGGCCGGCGGAACTTCACGTTGTCGAGCGACATGAAGTACACCACCTTGCTCGCCGGATCGGGCACCCGGTCCATGACCAGCACGCCGCCCGCCTGGGCCATCGCCTCGACGATGAGCACGCCGGGCATGATCGGGTGGCCCGGGAAGTGGCCCACGAAGAACGGCTCGTTGATCGTGACGTTCTTGATGGCGACCACGCGCCGCTCGGGCTCGAGCTCGACGATGCGATCGACGAGCAGGAACGGGTAGCGGTGCGGCAGCACTTCCATGATCCGGCCGATGTCGAGCACGGTCCCTCCGCCTTCACGGGTTGCGGTCCGCACGAGGCGCCGCGCGAGCGCCACGTTGCCCTGGTGGCTCGGACGCTCGGCGATCACGTGGCCGGCGATCCGTCCGCCGACGAGTGCGAGGTCGCCGATCACGTCGCCTGCCTTGTGTCGCACGAATTCGTCGGGCCAGCGCAGCGTGGTGCCCACCACCCCGTCGTCCGAGAGGACGATGACGTTGTCCACCGCCCCGCCGAGCGCGAACCCCCGCGCCCGGAGCGCCTCGGCTTCGCGCTGGAAGCCGAAGGTGCGCGCTGGCGCAATCTCGCGCGTGAACGTCTCCCCGTCCACCGTCCACGAGCCCGTCTGGCGGCCGATGACGGGATGCTCCCATTCCACCGCCACCGTGAGCTGGTAGCTGTCCGCCGGCTCCACGCGGTAGCGCGAGCGCCCGTCCGCCAGCTCGAACGGCGCGCGCACCCGGTAGCGCCAGGGCTCGCCCGCCTGCTCCGCGATGCCCGCGGCGGCGAGCATGGCCACCCACGGGGCGAAGGAGCCGTCGGCGATGGGCAGCTCGGGCCCGTCGACCTCGACCGCCATGTCGTCGATGCCGAGGGCCATGGCGGACGCGAGCAGGTGCTCGACGGTGGAGACCGACGCGCCGGCCGCGCCCAGCGCGGTGCGCCGCTCCGTGGCGCCGACATGGTGCACCCGCGCCGGCACGGGCGTGGTGCCGAGGTCCACCCGCTGGAAGGTGATGCCGGCGCGCGCGGGGGCCGGTCGGCAGACGGCCGTGGCCGTGGCGCCGGTGTGGAGGGCGATGCCGCAGAGGGTGGCGTCCCGGGCGAGGGTGCGCCTAGGCATCGGCGGACCGACCGTCGACCAGGCGCTCGAGCTCGTCGATGATGCGCGGCAGCCGCGCCATCGCCGCCTGCTGCCGCAGGATGTCCCGGTGGTTGCGCGCGACGAACGAGCTCACGGCCCCGCCGGCCGGCACGTCCTGGCTCACGCCGGCCATGCCGCCGATGCGCGCGCCGTCCCCGATGTCGCGATGGTCGCCGATGGCGGCCCGCCCCGCCACGATGACGCCGTTGCCGAGGCGCGCGCTGCCGGCGATCATCGCCCCCCCCATCATGAGGCAGCCGCGGCCCATCCGCACGTTGTGCGCGATGTGCACCAGGTTGTCGAGCTTG
>DASUOW010000365.1:0-7658 GCA_036276435.1 Gemmatimonadales bacterium | reverse complement strand
ATCGTCGACGGCGCGGTATTCGCGTTGATGGGCCTGCTGCTCGGGTTCTCGTTCGCGGCGGCGGGGGGGCGCTACGAGACGCGCCGGCAGTACATCGTGGAGGAAGCCAACGCCATCGGGACGGCGTGGCTGCGGCTCGCGCTGGTCCCCGACGGCGCGCGCGGGCCGCTGCAGGAGCAGTTCCGCCAGTACGTGGACGCACGGCTCGCGGGCTTCGCCGCGCTCCCCGACACGGTCCCGGCCAAGGTGGAGTTCGCGCGCGCGGAGGCGCTGCAGGGCTCCATCTGGGCGGGGGCGATCGCCGCGGCATCGGCCGCACCCACCACGGTGCCCTCGATCCTGCTCCTGCCGGCGCTCAACCAGATGTTCGACATCGCGAACACCCGCCTCGCCGCGATGCACGCGCACATGCCGCGCGTCATCCTCGGGCTGCTGTTCTTCCTGGTCCTGTGCTGCTGCGTGCTGGCCGGCTACGGGATGACCGACGCGGGCCCCAGGAACTGGCTCCACAGCGTCGCCTTCGCCTCGGTGCTGGTGGTGACGATCTACGTGATCGTGGACTACGAGTTCCCGCGGTGGGGCCTCATCAACCTGCGCGCACTCGACCAGCCGATGCTCGAGGTGCGGCGAAGCATGGGGAACTGACGGGCCATCACGGCAGGGCGTGCACCAGCGACCACAGGCTGTCGGCGCGCGCCACGATGGCGGTGCTGTCCTCGGCGAGCGCGAGCCGCCGTCGCACCAGCGCCCCGACGGCCCGTCCTGCCCGCTGCAGGTAGGCCTCCCGCGACGGATACAGCCGCTCGAGACTCGGTCGCGGATCCCCGCGCGCGGCGCGCTCCGCTTCCGTGCGTGGCAACGGCACGAAGCTGCCGTAGAAGTTGAAGGCCCACGGCATCGAGTCGCTTCCCGGCAGCATCCACCAGCCCGCATGGGTGCCGAGCGGCGCCTCGATCTCCACGCTGCGCACGCCGCCGCGTTCGTTCCCGATGGAATCCACCTGCAGCACGCGCGGCACGAACGGCTCCCCGACGCCCGGTGGCTCGCGCTCGATGATGCCCCGCGCCCAGCCCGCTCCGAAGTCGAGGCGCCGCGGCACCATCATCTCGCGCGGGTGCGCCACGCCTGGGATGGCGGGGAATCGCACGTCGGCCGGCGCGACCAGCGTGCCGGCGCCGATGCCCGGCACCTCGGACGCCGGTGGCTCCGTGCCGGCGATCCACAGCCGCATCGCCTCGACCAGCGCGCGGAGGAGAAAGCGCCGGTCGAGCGGATTGCCCCGCACGAGCGGCGTTCCCGCCAGGGTGACCGCCGGCCGCCCCGCCTGGTCGAGTGCACGCACCACGTGCGCACCCGAGCTCACAGCGTACAGCCGCTCCCGCGGATGCGCCGCGACGTCCCGCGTGCCCTCGGGGTCCGTGTGAATGAGCGATGCCGCGCGGCTCCAGTACTCGGAGCCGTTGTTCACCTGCATGAGCAGCGGCGCGTTGCGCCGGGCCGCCGGGTTGTCGAGCAGCGCATCGACGGCGCCCGTCACCGGATCCCGCTCGCGCGTGGAGGCGAACGGGTAGCGATCGATGGGATAGAGGAAGGTCTCGTACGCACGCGCGTCGCGCGACGGCTGGGCGAACCGGTGGTTGAAGCTGCCCATGCCGGCCCCGCCCACGTCCGCGATGACCCCGTCGAGCGCCTTGCGTCCGCGCTCGTCGGTGTTGAGTCCCGCGTAGACGTACTCGCGCAGCAGGCGCCCGGTCTGCGACACGCCGAAGGCGATGGCGGCGCGTGCCCGCAGGTCGGCGCTGCGGCCGTGCTTCGCGAACGACGCGACGTCGCGAATGGCGAGCAGCCCGGTGCCGGCCACCACCGGGTTGCGTGCGCGATAGACGAGCTCGTAGAAGCGGCCTGGCACGAACCCGCTCGCGCGCTCCACGGTGGCGCCATCCGGGGCGTAGCGCCACTCGCTGCGCGGAATCGTCCGGCGCGCACCATAGGGCGAGTCGCGTTCGGTGAGCACATCGGCGGGATCCGCCGGCTCGACGGGGAGATAGGCGCGCAGCGGCACCAGGCCGTGCGCGAGCGGCATCGTGGTGGTCCCCTGCGCGGGCACGAAGTCGCTCCGGACGAGCCCGGTGATCGCGTCCCCGAGTGCCGGCGCCTCGAAGCCCAGCGACGCGGGTCCGCTCGGCACATCCCATTCCCACCCCACGTGCACCACCGTGTAGCCGTGGCGGCAGAGGAAGCCGTCACCGCCGCGGTCGATGGCTCGGCCGGTGAGGATGCCGCCCCGGTTCACCACGTCGACGAGCACCACCCCATTGCCGCGCCGGGGATCGGTGGGACGCTCGATCTCGATGTCGGCCCAGGCCTCGACGCGCCCCCGCGCGTTGCGCGGTGCGAGGCCGAGATCCACGATGGCGGCATTGGCCCGGCTGGCCGGATCGAAGGCGAAGAGCGCGCGTCCGCGCACTCGCTCGTACGGGCCGGCGGCACCGCACGAGGCGCCGCCCATCGGCACGCGCGAGCTGACCTCGAGACGGACGAGCTCGGCCCGCGCCGGGCCGGCGAGGCCCAGGAGCACGGCCACGACCGCGAGGACGCAGCGTCGCATCGTCACGCCGCCGTCTCCGGTCCCCCACCCACGACGCGGCGCGAGCGGCCGGCGAGCTCCACCGCCAGCTCGATCGCGTGCCGCATGCTCGCCGGATCCGCGCGATCCTGCCCCGCGATGTCGAGCGCGGTGCCGTGATCGGGACTCGTGCGCGGGAACGGCAGCCCGAGCGTCACGTTCACCGCCTCGCCGAAGCTCGCCACCTTGATCGCCGTCATCCCCACGTCGTGGTACGGCGCCAGCACGGCGTCGAACTCGCCGCGCATCGCGCGCACGAACACCGTGTCGGCCGGGAGCGGTCCCGCGGCGCCGAGCTGCGTGGCCGCCGGCGCGAGCACGCGCGACTCCTCGTCGCCGAAGAGGCCGGATTCCCCCGCGTGCGGGTTCACCGCGCACAGCGCCAGCCGCGGCTCGGCGATGCCGAACCACTCGCGCAGCGCCTTGATCGTGGTGCGCCCGGTGCGCACGACGAGATCGGCGGTGAGGAGGGCGGGCACGTCGCGGAACGCCACGTGGGTCGTGACGAGCACGACGCGGAGCCGGTCGGACGCGAGCATCATCGCCACGTCCACGTCGCCGGCGAGGTGCGCCAGCCACTCGGTGTGCCCCGGCCACGGAAACCCGGCGAGGTGCAGCGCGTGCTTGTTGGCGGGCGCGGTGACGATGGCGTCCACCTCGCCCGCCAGCGCGAGCCTGGCGGCGGCCTGGATGGCGTGCCCGGCGAGCCGGCCCGCGCGCAGCGTGCGCGCGTGATCGGCGCGCTCACCGCTTCCCTGCTGCCAGGGGCCGAGGCCGATGCGGGTGACGTGGGGGATGTCGGCGACCTGGTCGTCGGCGCCGATGACGGTGATGTCGGCGCCCGGCGCGTGCGCCAGCGCCTTGCGGACGATCTCCGGGCCGATGCCCCGCGGGTCCCCGAGGGTGACCGCGAGGCGGGCCATCAGATCGCTCGCACGTCCACGTAGGTGGCCTGACGCAGCCGCGTGAGGTACTTCCGGGTCCCGAGGTCCTCGGCGAGGCGCGCGCGCACGCGGTCCTTCACGTCCTCGAAGCGGATCTCGCCCTCGCCGCGCTTCTCGGTGACGAGCACCACCGCGAACTTGCGCCGCCCGCCCGGCTGGTCGAGCGCGAACGGCGCCACCACGCTGCCGCTGTCGGCCTCGGCCAGCGCGCGGGCGTAGACGGGCGGCAGCTTGTCGAGCGGCGTCGCCGCGGCCTCGCGCTCCTCCGTGGGATCGGCATAGCGCCGCTGCAGCGAGTCGATCGTCGCCCCCGCCCTGAGCTCGGCGTAGACCTTCTGCGCCACCTCGAGCGCCTTGTCCATGTCGGCCTCGGTGAGCTCGGGGACGATCAGGATGTGCCGCGCGTTGATCTCGCCCGGCTGCTGGCGCTGCAACTGGATGATGTGATAGCCGAACGACGACTCCACCGGGTCGGCGATCTGCCCCACCTTGAGCGCGAACGCCACCTTCTCGAACTCCGGCACGAACATGCCGCGCCGGGTCCAGCCGAGGTCGCCGCCCTGGTCGCGCGAGCCGGGGTCCTGCGAGAACCGCTTGGCCGCCGTGGCGAAGTCCGCGCCCTTGCGCAGCTCGCGCGTGATCGAGTCGGCGAGGGCGCGCGCCTGCGCCTTGGCCTGCTCGGTGGGCTGCGGCACGACCACCACCTGCTCGAACGAGATCGTCGACGGGCGCATGCCGAACTGCCCCTTCTGCTCGTCGAAGAACGCGCGCATCTCCTGCTCGGTGGGCTGGACCGGCTTGAGCGTGCCCTTCTCCCGCAGCAGCTCGGTGAGCCGCGTGCGCAGCATGTCGCGCCGCGCCTGGTCCACCATGAAGCGACGGTACTCCTCCAGGTTCATGAAGCCCGCCGAGCGCAGCTCCTTCGTGAACTCGAACTCGTTGGGATACTTCTGCCGGATCTCGCGCATCGTCTTCTGGACGGCCTCGGAGACCTCGGTATCGGTCACCTTGATCGAGGTGTCCTTGAGCGCCTGCTGCACCATCAGCTCGTCGTCGACCATGTCCTCGAGGATCTGGCGGCGGATCTTGGCGGAGTCGGCCGCCGTGGCCGGCCCCGTGACGCCGAGCGAGCTGATGAGCTGGTAGAACTGCTCGTCGAGCTGCGAGCGCATGAGCGCCCTGGTGCCGACGACCGCGACGATGCGGTCCACGGGCTGGAGCGTGCCCGCGGCCGCGCTGTCCACCTGCTGTGCCGCCGCGCCCCGGGCGAGCAGCCCGAGGGACACGGCGAGCACGAGTCGTCGCAGCATCACGTCCGTCCTCAGCGCGGCGCCGCCGGCGCCGGCGGTGCGGTGCCGCCCTGCACCGGCGGCCCGCCGGGCGCCGGCATGACCTGCACCTGCGGCTGCGCCTGGGCCGCGGCCGTGGAATCCTTGGTCTGCTGGGCGCGGGCCACCTCGAGCGCGCGGTTGATGCCGGCGTCCGAGATGGACCACTTCGACTCGTCGCGCAGCACCTGGCCGAGGGTGAGCGGCAGCGGCCGCAGCCGCTTGCGGCCGGCCACGACCTCGTCGAGGTAGGCATCGAGCTTCATGCCGGCGGCCTTCACGCGGTCGCCCTCGGAGGCGCTCGGGTCGGCGAAGGCGCCGGCGGTGAGGTCCATCTCGTTGCGCAGCGAATCCACGGCGAAGCGGTAGTACTGGTTCACCGAGGCCCACTCCTGCGGCGTGATCGTGACGCCCGCCGAGTCGGCCTGGCGCACCAGCAGCACGTTGGTGGTGAGGATCTTGGCGAAGCGCTCGAGCGCCGAGTCGGGCGCGGCCTTGAGCTGGCCGGTGATCTGCGGCGGCAGCGCCGCGACCCAGCGGAGGAAGTCGCGCTGCGTGAGCGCGCCGCCCTTGTAGTCCACGATGGACTTCTTCGACTTCGACATCTTCTCCGGGTCCTGCAGCGCGGCGCGCATCGCGGCGGGCGCCTCGGCGCTCACCTTCATGCCGTTGCCGAGGGCCAGGCTGTCGAGGTAGATCGAGTCGAGCCGCTGCACGAGGTCCTGCCGCTGGAACGCCTCGAACTGCCCGCGCACCTCGTCGAGCGGCGGCCGGCGGATGATGTGGTAGCCGAACGGCGACTCCACGAGGCCCGTCATCCCGCCCGGGGGCAGGGACCAGCCGGCGCTGTCGAACGCCGGCACGAAGCGGCCGCGGGGGCTCGGCGGCAGGTACCCGCCCTCGCCCTTGCTGCCCGGGTCGCCGGAGTACTGGGCGGCGAGCTTGGCGAAGTCCTCGCCCTTCTTCGCACGCGCGAGGACTTCCTCGCCGCGGCGGCGGGCGCCGGCCTTCTCCTCCGGGGTGGAGTTGGGCTGGAAGTTGAGGAGGATGTGCTGCAGCAGCCGCACGTCCTTGCCGTTGTACATCGCGTCGGTCATCTCGGGGGAGAGATTGGACCGCTGCGCCATGAGCGTGTCGTGCCAGTGGCTGGCGCGCATCTCGGTGAGCTGCGGCCACATCGCCTGCGCGACGGTGGCCGAGTCGGTGAGCGAGTCGCCCTTGGCGACGCGCTGCGCGAAGAGCGCGTAGTCCACCCAGATGTTGGCGACGAAGTCGGCCGTCTCGCGGTTCATCTGCACGTTCTTGCCGCCCGCGAGCAGGGCCCCCAGCCGCTCCGCGGGGAGCTCGAGTGCGCCCGCGCGCGCCGACTCGTCCGCGTGCGCCGTGAACGCCTCGCGCACGTTGCAGCCCGTCAGCGCCATCGCCATCGCGCACCACACCAATCGCCGCATGTCTTCTCCCTGGAGTTGTCGAACGCCCCTCAGGCCACGATGCGCAGCGCGCGCACGAGGGCCGGTAGGAGGGGCTCGCCGCCCAGCCGCTCCAACCGGAGCGCCAGCGGCACGGTCCGCCGCACCTCGGCGGCGAGTTGCACATCGTCGAGCGCCGCGCTGAGGCGCGCCATCCGCGGCGCCACCCCCGCACGGAACGTCAGGCGCGCCTCGTCGCCCCGCACCAGCACGTGCTGGAGCCCGAGCGCCGCGCCGATCACTCTGAGCCGGGCAAGGTCGAGGAGGGCCTCCGCCTCGCGCGGCAGGGGCCCGAACCGCTCCCGAAGCTCCGCGCGCAGCCCATCAATATCCCCAGACGATTCCGCCCGCGCCAGTCGACGGTACAGGTCGAGCTTCACGTCGTCGTCGGAGACGTAGTCGTCGGGGAGGTGGGCGGGCTGCTCCAGCACCACCTCGGGGGGCGTCGGCACCTCGGCCTTGCCCTGGCCGCGGAGGGCCCGCACCGTCTCCTCGAGCCAGCGCAGGTAGAGGTCGAACCCCACCGCGTGGGCGTGGCCCGACTGCTCGGCGCCCAGCAGGTTGCCCGCCCCGCGCAGCTCGAGGTCCTTGAGCGCAATGCGATAGCCGGCGCCGAGCTCCGTGTGGTGCTCGAGCACCTTGAGCCGCTCCTCGGCGTCGGCGTCGATGGAATCCGGCACCACCAGGTAGCAGTAGGCGCGCCGGTGGCTCCGTCCCACCCGGCCGCGCAGCTGGTACAGCTGCGCCAGGCCGAAGCGGTGCGCGTCGTGGACGATCATGGTGTTGGCGTTCGGCACGTCGAGGCCCGACTCCACGATCATCGTGCTCACGAGCACGTCGATCTCGCCGGCCACGAACCGCTGCATGATCGCCTCGAGCGGCCCCGAGGCCATCTGGCCGTGCGCCACGCCGATGCGCGCGCGCGGGGCGAGCGACTGCACGCGGGCGCCGATCGTCTCGATCGTCTCGACCCGGTTGTGCACGAAGAACACCTGCCCGCCGCGGTCGAGTTCGCGCGCCATCGCCTCCTCGAGCAGCGCGTCGTCCCACGGCTCGACGAAGGTGAGCACCGGCGAGCGGTCGCGCGGCGGCGTCTCGATGAGCGTGAGGTCGCGGAGCCCCGCGAGCGAGAGGTGCAGCGTGCGCGGGATCGGCGTGGCGGTGAGGGTCAGCACGTGCACGTTGAGCCGGAGCGCCTTGAGCCGCTCCTTGTGCTTCACCCCGAAGCGGTGCTCCTCGTCCACGATCAGGAGCCCGAGCTCCTTGAACACCACGTCGTCGGAGAGCAGCC
>DASUOW010000364.1:0-7238 GCA_036276435.1 Gemmatimonadales bacterium | reverse complement strand
CGCCCTGCGCCACCTTGTAGTGCCGGAGTGCCTGCCGAGCCTGCAGGTAGAGCTCGAACGCCCGCGGGTCGGCCACCGGGCGGTCGGCGAGGCGCCGTTCCTCGTCGGCGGAGAGCGTCACGTCGAGCGCCCGCACGATCTCGCGCGAGACGCGCTCCTGCACGTCGAACACGTCGTCCATCGTGCCGGCGTACTTGTCGCCCCACAGCTGCCGGCCCGTCTCCGTGTCCACCAGCTCGGCCGTGATGCGGAGCGACGGGCCCGCGCGCCGCACGCTGCCGGTGAGGGCGTAGCGGACGCCCAGCTCGCGTCCCAGCTCGCCCAGCGGCTTGGTGGAGCCCTTGAGCTGCATCGAGGAGGTGCGCGACAGCACGCTCAGGGCGCGCACCTTGCCCAGGTCGCTGATGAGCTCCTCCGTCAGGCCGTCGGCGAAGAACTCGTTGTCGGGATCGGGGCTCCGGTTCTCGAACGGGAGCACCACGATGGAGCGCGCGCCCAGCGCAGGCGCGCCCGCGACCGGCAGCACCACCGTCGGCGTCGTGGTGGACGGTGAGACGGCGAGCGCCTCCGCGAACGCCTGCGCCGTGGCGAAGCGGGCAGCCGGCTCGCGCGCGAGCGCGCGGGCGATGGTGGCGTCGATGCCCGGCGGCGTCTCGGCGCGCGTCGCGCGGATGCGCGGGGCCTCCTGCGTGAAGCGCTTCACGAGGATCGCCTCGTACGTGGCGCCCGTGAACGGCGGCGCGCCGGCGAGGAGCTCGTAGAGGATGCAGCCCAGCCCGTACACGTCGGAGGGCGGACCCAGCTCCCGCTCGCCGGTGGACTGCTCGGGGCTCATGTACACCGGCGTGCCGATGGACATCCCGGTCTGCGTGAGCCGGTCGGCGCCGTCGCCTGCGACGCGCGCGATGCCGAAGTCGGCGAGCAGCGCGTGCCCGCGGCTCAGCATGATGTTCTCGGGCTTGAGGTCACGGTGCAGGATCCCCTCGGCGTGGGCATAGCCCAGCGCGCCGGCCACCTCCCGCATGAGGCGCAGCGCCTCGTCGATCGGCAGCCGGCCCTCGCGCTCGAGGCGGCCGCGCAGCGACTCGCCCTCGATGAGCGGCATCACGTAGTAGAGCTCGCCCTCGACCGACCCGGAGTCGAACACGGGCACGATGTGCGGGTGCTGCAGCCGGGCGGCGATCTCGATCTCGCGCAGGAATCGCTCGGCGCCGATGGACTGCGCGACGGCCGGCTTCATCACCTTGATGGCGACCTTGCGGCCGTGCCGCACGTCCGTGGCGAGGTGGACGGTGGCCATGCCGCCCTCGCCCAGCTCCCGCTCGAGGCGGTAGCGGTCGGCGAGCGCGGCGGCGAGGCGGGCGGTGACGGCGTCGGTCACGGCACGCCCGCCCGGCGCAGCTTGTCGGTCATGCGGCGCTGCACGCCGGGCGAGAGGGCGCCCAGCCCCTGGAGGATGAACTCGACCGAGAACTGCGGCTGCACCTCCTGCGCCTGCCGGACGAACTCGCGCGCCTCCTCGAGCCGGTCGAGGCCCACGCTGTTCAGGATGGCCCAGAGGTAGCCGAAGTAGTACGCGGGCACGAGGGCGATGAGCCGGCGTGCGAGCGTGAGGCCCTCCGCGTACCGGCCCGCGTTCCAGTACGCCGAGGACTGCGAGTCGAGGAAGATCCATTCCATCGGGTCGCGCGGACTCAGCCGCATGGCGCGGTCGTTGAGCGCGATGGCCTCGTCGGTGGCGCCGAGCACCATGTGGAGGACGTAGGCGTAGTACGAGAGCGCCATCGGGAGGCTCGGGTTGAGCTCGACCGCGCGGCGGCTGGACTCGACGGCGCCGCTCGCATCGCCCATCGTCACGAGCAGGAGGCTGCGTTCGAGGTGGCCGAGCGGCTCGCGGGGGTCGGCGGCGACGGCGCGTTCGCACAGTTCGAGCGCGTGCCGCAGCGCGGCGTCGGCGTCGTCCAGCCAGCCATTGACGGCCTGCCAGAAGCACGCCTCGCCCAGGCGCGCCAGCGCGGGGGCGAACTGCGGGTCGAGTTGCACCGCCCGCTCGAGCAGCGCGCGAGCGTCCGCCATGCTCGCCTGGGTGAAGGTGTTGAGCTGCGGCACCGCGCGCTGGTACAGCTCCCACGCCTCGAGGCTGCCCGGCTCGCGCCGCTGCGCGCGCCCGGCCTCGGCGCGATGCAGGTCGCCCATCATCGAGGCCGCGATGGCCTCGCTGATCTCGTCCTGCACCGCGAAGACGTCGGTGAGCTCGCGGTCGAAGGTGGCGGCCCAGTCCTGGTGGCCGGTGCCGGTGTCGCTCAGCTGCGCCGCGATGCGCACCCGGTTGCCAGCCTTCCGCACGCTGCCCTGCACGACGTAGCGGGCGCCGAGCTCGCGGGCGACGAGCTTGAGGTCGGCGCTGCGGCCCTTGAAGCCGAAGGTGGCGTTGCGCGAGATGACCGGGAACAGGCGCCACAGCGAGAGCCGCGCGATGAGGTCTTCGGCGAGGCCGTCGGCGAAGAACTCCTGCTCGGGGTCGCCGCTGCGGTTGTCGAAGGGCAGCACCGCGATCGCCGGCCGGCCTCCGAACCCCGGCACTTCCTCGACGGCGGCACGGGCCGGATCGGAGAGCAGCTGCCGAAGTGCCGCGGCGCTCTCCGGCCGCTGCGACGGATCGGACGCGAGCACGCGCTGCATCACGCCGCTCAGGTGCGCGCCCACCTCCGGCCGCACCGTCGCGAGCACCGGCGCCGCCTCGGTCATGCGCCGGGCGATGGCCTGCTGCGCGGTGGGCGCCGAGTAGGGCGGCTCGCCCGTCAGCATCTCATAGACCACGCACCCGAGGCTGAAGAGGTCGCTGCGCACATCGACCGAGCTGTCGGCGAGCGCCTGTTCGGGGCTCATGTAGGCCGGCGTGCCCACCGCGAGGCCCGTCTGCGTCAGGCGGCTGCCGCCCGTGGCCACGGCCTTCGCGATGCCGAAGTCGGCCACGAGCGCGTGGCCCGCCGAGAGCATGATGTTCTCGGGCTTGATGTCGCGATGGATGACGCCGCGGCCGTGCGCGTAGCTCAACGCGTCGGTGACCTCGCGCGCGATCTGCAGCGCGTCGTCCAGCGGCAGGCGTCCCTCGCGCGCGAGCCGCTCGCGGAGCGACTCCCCCTCGACGTACGGCATGACGTAGTACAGCCGTCCCTCGGCCGAGCCCGAGTCGTAGAGGGGCAGGATGTGGGGGTGCTGCAGGTTGGCGGTGGTCTCGATCTCGCGGAGGAAGCGTTCCACGCCGAGCGCCGCCGAGAGCTCGGGGCGGAGCACCTTGATGGCCACCTTGCGGCGGTGCTTCAGGTCCTCGGCGAGGTACACCGTGGCCATGCCGCCCGCGCCGAGCTCGCGCTCGAGGCGGTAGCGGTCGGCGAGGGCGGCGGTCAGTCGGGCGAGGGTCACGGGCTGCGGTCCCTCATTGCGCGTGCAGGTCCGCGACCCAGACATCGCTCTGGCGCTCGTCGAGCGTGAAGTAGAGGCGCGTGCCGTCGGTGGCGAACGCGCCCCAGAGCGGGAGCCGGTAGGGGTCATCGAAGCGGACCACCTCGCGCGCCGCATCGCGATCCGGCGAGACCTCCCAGAGGCCGAAGCGGGGGATGGTCGTCCCGACGATGCCCTGGAAGAAGAGCCGGCGGCCATCCGGTGCCAGTTGGGGGGCCCTGCGCACCGTCGGGTCACTCGGGCTGCGCCGGAACCAGCGGAACGTCGCGCCTCCACCGTCGACCGCTTGCGCGACCGTGGAATCCGCGTTCCCGGCGAGACGGGCACGCCCATCCGGCGTCAGGTAGAGCCCGTCCGGCCACGGTTTCGGGTCGGACCAGCCCGTGCCGGTGCGCTCCACCCCGTACGCGCCACGCGCGCCTGTCCCCAGGTCCCCTTCGCCCGCGTAGAAGCCCAACCGTTTCCCGTCCGGGGACCAGAACGGCACGTTCTCGTCTCCTGGACCGACACGAACCGGCTCCGCCGCGCCGCCTTCCGCGGGCATCACGAAGACGTCGCGCGTGCCGTTGCGCTGGGACTGGAATGCGACCTCCCGCCCGTCAGGGGAGGGAGCGGGCATGTAGTTGCCGCCGGCAGCGTCGGTCAGCTGGCTCGGCTCGCCCCCCGTCGCCGGGATCCGGTAGATCTCCGCCCGGCCGCTCCGATCCGAGTCGAAGTAGAGCCACTGTCCATCGGCGGAGAGTGCGACCGACTCGATCACCTGGTTGCCACGCGTGATCGGCGTGGCGCTGCTCGCCGGCAGCGGACCGGTGGACGAGATGGGGAGGGACCAGATGTTGGCGGTGCTGGTGAACAGGTTGTAACCCATCCGGCGACCATCCCCCGAGACGGTGATCGAATGGGGCCGGAGCCCGGTCGTCACCCGCCGCGGGTCGCCACGGGGCCCTCCACGGGAAACGTCGACGGAATAGACGTCGCGTGATCCCCCCCGGTCGGAGACGAACAGCAGCGAGCGCGAGTCGGGAAGCCAGGCCGGGCTGGCCGACAGGAAACTCGTGCCGGTGACGGGGACCGGGCTCCCACCGCGGACCGGAAAGACGACGATCGCGCTGACGGCCGAATTTCCGTAGACCAGGTCCGCCACGAACGAGGCGTTCCCCGAGACGGCGGCGATCATCGTGCCGTCGGGGGACCACGCGATCGAGTGCAGGTCGCGGGCGCCCGCCAGTGTACGAGAGGCACCGTCGTCGGCCCGGGCGATGCGCAGCGTATCTCCCACCGCGAATGCGATCTCCCGGCCGTCCGGAGACCAGTCCGCACCCGAGATCCAGCCCTCCTGCTGCACCACGGCACGGGTCTGTCCGCCGAGGGCCGGTCCCACCATCACCTTCCTGCCGGCCAGGAACAGCAGCCGGCCGCCATCGGGCGACCATTTCGGCGCGCGCTGCCCCACCTCCAGGCTGTCCCCGATCGCCACCGGCCGGCCGCCGTCCACCTGCCGCACGAAGATCCGGGTCGCTCCGCTGGGCCCGGCGGCATACGCGATGAGCGTACCGTCGGGGGAGAGCGCGGGGTCGATCTCCAGGCCGGGATCATTGGTGACCGGCGTCGTCGTCGCGATGGAGAGGGTGCGCGTCGCGGAGCGGCCGAAGGTGGCCCAGCCGATCAGCGCAACGCCGGCCGCGAGCAGGACGGCGCCCGCCAGCGTCGCCACGCGTCGCCGACTCCGCGGCCGTGCCGGCGCCGCGGCCGACGTCGGCTGGGTGTGCGTCGGCGTCATGCCGCCGCTCGGCGTGGCCAGCGGCTCGAGCGCCGCGACCAGGTCGTCGGCGGTCTGGAAGCGATCGGCGGGGCGCTTCGCGAGGCAGCGCATCACCACGCTCTCGAGCGCCGGCGACAGTCCGGCGCGCCGCTGCCCCACGGCGATCGGCGCCTGGGTGACATGTGCCGCGAGGGTCTGCTGCGGATTCAGGCCGTGGAAGGGCGGATGTCCGGTGAGCATCTCGTACGCCAGCACGCCGAGGGCGTAGATGTCCACCCGTCCGTCCATCTGGGGGTCGGCGGTCGCCTGCTCCGGCGCCATGTAGGCGGGCGTGCCGAGGGCCACGCCGGCGGTGGTGAGTTGCTGGCGGCCGCTCGCCTCGCTCACCGCCTTGGCCACGCCGAAATCCATCACCAGCGCGTGCCGCCCGGAGAGCAGGATGTTCTCCGGCTTGATGTCCCGGTGCACCACGCCCGCCTTGTGCGCCACCGCGAGCGCCTCGGCGACTTCGCCCAGCAGCCGGAGCGCGTCGCCGACGGGCAGCTCGCCGCTGCGGGTGAGCCGGTCGCGCAGCGACTCGCCCTCGACGTAGGGCATGACGTAGTAGAAGAACCCGGCGGCCTCGCCCGAGTCGAGCACGCCGAGGATGTGGGGATGCTGCAGCCGGGCGGCGACATGGATCTCGCGCTCGAAGCGTTCGGCGCCCATGGTGGCGGCGAGGTCCGGCCGCAGCACCTTGACCGCGACCTGCCGGCGGTGCTTCAGGTCCTCGGCGAGGTAGACGGTGGCCATGCCGCCCGCACCGAGCTCCCGCTCGAGGCGGTAGCGATCGGCGAGCGCCGCGGTGAGGCGCTGTGCGGTCGTCACCGGCGGGTCCTCGCGTCGAGTTCCGTGAACCAGTGCTCCGCCATGACCAGGTGGGCGCGGCCCGTCCCCCCGTTGCGCAGGAAGACGAACCCGGAATCCCCCGGCCACACGTCGTACGTCTGGTGGTACGGGTCCACGAAGAATGCCGTGGCCGCGAACAGGGTCCTGCGCCCGACCACCGCCAGCCCGCCGTCGGTGCGGAGCACCGCCTCCACGATCCGGCCCGGGGGCTCGCCGTAGTAGAGCCGCGATCCGTCGGGTGACCAGCGTGGCTGCGAGCCGCGGCCCGTCGAGATCTGCCACCGCGCGGACTGCGTCTCGGGGAACGGCCGCACGAACACCTCGTTCACGCCCGACTCGTCCGAGGTGTACGCGAGCCAGCGCCCGTCCGGCGAGACCGCCGGGTGCTGCTCGGCGAAGGGCGTCACCACCAGCGGGACCGGGGTCGTGTCGCCGCCCACGCGGATGCCGACGATGTCGCCGCGTGTGGGACCGCCGTTGTCGGTGCGGACCACGAGCCACCGCCCGTCCGGCGACCAGTCGGCCTCCTGCGCCCAGAGGCCCGGCGGGGTGAGGCGATAGGCGTCTCGGCTGCCGTCCACCGGCCGCGCCCAGATGCTCCCGCCGTTCACGGTGTCGCGCACGAAGGCGACGGTGCGGCCGTCGCGGGACCAGACGGGCCGGCGGTCGTACCCGCCGAAGGTGAGGCGGGTGAACGGCCCGGCCGGCAGCTCCCGAATCCAGACGGAGAGCGACCCCTGCGCGCGGCCGGCGCCCACCGCGAGGCGACGCCCGTCGGGCGAAACGGCGAGGGCGCTGAACGCGCCGGTCCAGGCCGAGTCGATCGGCGTCGCGGCGCCGTCGCGCGCGACGCGCACCGGCTGGACGTCGCCCGCCGCGCCCACGCCGCGGAGGTAGGCGATCGTCCCGGATCGCGAGATCGCGACCGCGGACTGCACGTTGACGTTGAGCTGCTCGAGCACGGCGACGCCCGCGCCGGTCAGCTCGAGCCGGTCGGCGTCGAACGGTGCCACCAGCGCGGTCCCGTCGCGCTGGACGTAGAGCAGCCGCCCGTCGGGGAGGACCTGGCCCGCCAGCGCGTCGTCGAGCAGCTTGCGGTGCGCGCCCGTGCGCAGGTCGAGCG
>DASUOW010000363.1:0-9055 GCA_036276435.1 Gemmatimonadales bacterium | reverse complement strand
GTCCCGCTCTTCGCACCCGGATTGCTTCGGCCCCTGCGGGGCCTCGCAATGAGCATGCGCCCCTCTTCCCGTCGCTTCATCGACACGCCGGCCGAGAGGCGGCTTCAGCCGCCGCGTATCGCGCCCCGCCCTTCACAAACTCTTCACCTCACCTTCGGAAACCCCCTCCCACCACCTTCCGTACAGCCTGACAGCGCCCGATACTTCGCGATCGACCCCGGGAGTGCCGCGACTGTCCGAATTCGCCGTCTATTTCAGACTCGGCTTCCGCCATATCGCCGATCTCGGCGCCTACGACCACATGCTCTTCATCGCGGCCCTGACGGTGGCGTATCCGCCGCCGGCATGGCGGCGGCTGGTGTGGCTGGTGACGGCGTTCACGCTCGGGCATTCGGTGACGCTCGCACTCGCGACGCTCGACGTCGTGCGGGTGCGTGCGTCGCTGGTGGAAGTGCTGATCCCGGTCACCATCGTCGTCACCGGCCTCGCGGCGGTGTTCTTCAGCCGGGGCGAGGACGAGACGCACGGCCCGCCCGGGTCGCAGGTGCCGCAATACACGCTCGCGACGGGATTCGGGCTCATCCACGGGCTCGGCTTCTCGAACTACCTGCGCGCGCTGCTCGGCGGCGAGGAGTCGATCGTACGCCCGCTGTTCGCGTTCAACGTCGGCCTCGAGATCGGGCAGCTGCTCATCGTGGCCGCCGTGCTGCTGCTCGGCGTACTGCTGCCGCGCCTGCTGCGCCTCTCCCGTCGGGAGTGGGTGCTGCTCGTGAGCGGCGGCACGGTGGCCGTCGCCCTGACCATGATCGCGGAGCGTCTCCGCGCGCCGGTATCCTGACCGCGTTTCCTTCAACCACACGACCATGACCCGATCTCTCGTCCGACTCGTCCTCGTCCTCCTCGTCGCCGCGGCGGCGCCCGCCACCGCGCAGCAATGGCTCAACGCGCCCGGCGCCAAGACCAACCAGTCGAGCTTCCGCGCCATCGACGAGTGGGCCGACCCCACCGAGTACCGCAACGCCGCGGGCTCGCCGGGGCCCAAGTACTGGCAGCAGAGGGTGGACTACGTCATCCGCACGTCGCTCGACACGGTCACCAACACCCTCACCGGCAGCGAGCGCGTCACCTACCACAACAACTCGCCCGACGAGCTGCGCTACCTGTGGTTCCAGGTGGAGCAGAACATCGACGACCCGGCGGTGAGCCGCACGCTGCAGTCGGCGCCGGCGCTGCCGCCCAGGCTCTCGCCGATGGCGCGGCGCTTCCTGGCACCGGAGCTCCCGGCCGGAGCGGGCACGAAGATCCGCCGGGTGCAGGTGGGCACGGCCGCGGGCAAGGCGAAGAAGACGTTCGTCGACGCCGACTGGCTCGTCAACGGCACGGTGATGAAGGTCATGCTCCCGAAGCCGCTCGCGTCCGGGGCCACGGTGGATGTGGACATCGACTGGTCGCACCTCGTGCCGGAGACGAGCCGCAACGGCCGCGGTCTACGCGAGAAGGTCAAGGACGGCTGGCTCTACGAGATGGCCCAGTGGTTCCCGCGCGCGTCGGTCTACGATGACGTCAACGGCTGGCAGACCGACCAGTTCCTGGGTCAGGGCGAGTTCTACCTCAACTTCGGCAACTACGACGTCAGCATCACCGTGCCGCGCGACCACATCGTGCAGGCCACCGGCGTGCTGATGAACCCCGCCGATGTGCTCACCGCCACCCAGCGCGAGCGCCTGACGCGCGCGATGGCGAGCGATGCGCCGGTGTTCATCATCTCGAAGGACGAGGTGGGACAGCCCTCCACCCGTCCGGCCGGCACGGGCCCGCTGACGTGGCGCTTCAAGGCCGAGAAGGTGCGCGACTTCGCGTGGGTGTCGTCGAAGACGTACGTGTGGGACGCGATGGGCTATCGCTACCGTCCGGGGGAGAAGGCCATCGAGCTGCACTCGCTCTACCCGCGCGACGCGATGCCGCTGTGGGACAAGGTCTCCACCAAGGCGATCGCGCAGACGATGAAGACCTACGGCGCGATGGCGTTCGAGTACCCGTACCCGAAGGCCGTGAACGTGCACGGCCCCGTGTTCGGCATGGAGTACCCGATGATCGCCTTCTGCGGCGCCCGGCCGGCGCCGGACGGCAGCTACACCCAGCAGCTCGAGTACGCGCTCGTGGGCGTCACGATCCACGAGGTGGGCCACAACTGGTACCCGATGATCGTGGCGAGCGACGAGCGGAAGTGGACCTGGATGGACGAGGGCCTCAACAGCTTCGTCGAGTACTACGCCCAGCTCGACTGGGACCCGAACTGGCCGCAGCAGGGCCTGCGCGGGCCGGCGAAGAACATCGTCGGCTACATGAAGCAGGACCAGCAGGTGCCGATCATGACGGAGTCGAACGACATCCAGGCCAACTTCGGCAACAACGGCTACGCCAAGCCGGCCGCCGGCCTCGTGATGCTGCGCGAGCAGATCCTGGGCCCCAAGGTCTTCGACCAGGCGTTCAAGGAGTACTCGCAGAAGTGGGCGTTCAAGCACCCGCAGCCCGCCGACTTCTTCCGCACCCTCGAGGAGGGCGCCGGCGAGCAGCTCAACTACTTCTGGCGCGGGTGGTTCTACACCAACTACGCCAACGACCAGGCGGTCACCGGCCTCGAGATGCAGCCCGCCGACAGCCTCATCGGCACCTCGAACCGCGGGAAGCACTACGCGCGCGTCACCGTCGAGAACAAGGGCGGGCTCGTGCTGCCGCTGCAGCTCGAGGTGACGTACGACGACGGCACCACCGAGAAGGTGAAGCTCCCGGCCGACGTGTGGCGGCGCAACGAGCTCAAGTTCCAGTACGGCTTCTTCACCAACAAGACGGTGACGAAGGTCGTCGTGGATCCGGACGAGGTGTTCGCGGACGTGGATCGCAGCAACAACACCTGGCCCGTCGGCGCGGTGCCGGCGGCGCCTCCGGCGTCGTGATCGGCGTCACCTGGACGCTGCTCGTCGCGGCGGGGCTCCTCGCGGTCCCCGCCGCGCGGCACGACCAGCACGTGTCGCACACGCGGCTCGTGGTGGAGGGCGCCACGCTGGGCGCGCGCATGCGCCTCTTCCGTGACGACCTGGAGAAGGGGCTCGCCGGTCGCCACCGGCTCGAGGCGTTCGATGCCGTGAAGGATCCGCGGCTCGATTCGCTCTTCGCCGTCTACGTCAACGAGCGGTTCCTGCTCGAGGCGGACGGCGCGCGGCTGCGGGCCACGGTGGAGAGCTCGGGCGTGGAGATGGACACCCAGCAGAACCAGCAGATGGTGTGGTTCGTCCTGGAGTACGCCGCCGCGAAGCCGGTGCGGCGGCTCTCGCTGCGGAACGTGATCCTGCAGGAGCAGTTCGGGGACCAGCAGAACATCGTGCAGGTCATGCACCTGCCGGACGAGGCGCGGCAGACGCTCTACTTCGCGCCGGGGGATGCGAAGGCGCAGGAGCTGCGGTTCTAGCCGGACGTGTGCCGCACCGTCCTGCTCATTGCGAGGAGCGCAGCGACGAAGCAATCCGGGTGCAGAGAGCGGGACCCTGTGCGCGCGCACGGAGCCCCGCTCTCTGCACCCGGATTGCCTCGGCCCCTGCGGGGCCTCGCAATGAGCAACGATCCCGTCATCCCCCGATCGCCGCGCGCACCCCGATCATCAGCGTCCGCCCCATCCCCGGCTCGGGCGCGTTGGTCTTGATGCGGCTCAGCTGCGGCGAGTGCGCCGTGTCGAGCAGGTTCCGCACCCGCAGGTCCAGCTGCAGCGGCGTCGGGCCGGCGGTGAGCGTGATGCCCGCGCCGATGTTCACCAGCGTGTAGCCCTTCGGCGTGAACCCCGCGCCCTCGAACGCCTCCGCGAAGAACGCCGCCTCCGAGGGATCCAGCCGCGTCTGCGTCGCGTTGGTCTCCCCGCCCAGCCAGACGTAGGGCGCGAGCGCCCAGACCGCCACGTCCGGCGCCTCGTAGCGCACCCGGTAGGTGGCGCGGAACGGCGGCATCGCCGCGAGCGGCGCGTCGGTGGTGGTGTTCTGGCCGTGCACGTAATCCGCCGTGCCCTCGAGGTGCAGCGCGCGCGTCGGGTGGTACTGCAGCGAGAGCTCGAGGCCCGCCAGGCGGGCATTGCCCTGCGTCACGTCGTACACCTGCAGCCCGCTCTCCGGGTCGATGAGCCCCGGCACGGGAACGGTGTAGATGTAGTTGTCGATCAGGTTCACGAACCCGCCGACTTCCACCGCCACCCGGTTGCCCTGGATGCGGAGCGCGAGGTCGGTGTTGAGCGACGTCTCCTTCTCCAGGTCCGGGTTGCCGCGCTCGAAGGCGAGGGTGCCCTCGTGCACGCCGTTCGCGAACAGCTCGAAGGCGTTCGGCGCGCGGAACCCGCGCCCCACGTTCAAAACCAGCGCGGCCGGCTCCGACAGCCGGTAGAGCGCCCCGACGTTGCCCACGAGCGAGTTCCACGTGCGCGTCTGGGCCACGGTGCCGAGGACGTCGTCGTCGTCCACGTCCATCTCGCGCCAGTCGTACCGAAGCCCGCCGCTCAGCTTGAACCGGCCCACGCTCGCCTGCTCGAACGCGAACACGCCCAGGTTGGTGGTGCGGTTCTCGGGGATGAGCGTCTCCTCGCCGAACTTCTCGAACCCACCCTGCAGCCCGCTCACCCCCACGCTGCCGGTGAACGGGCCCACTTCGGGGTGGTGCAGCCGCGCGTCCGCCGTCCATGTCGTCGCCAGCAGGCCGGTGGCCACCTCGTCCACCACCTCGGCGCTCGCGTCCTCGAACTCGCGGCGGCGGTTCCGCTCCCAGCCGGCCTGCAGGTCGAGGTGCGAGGCGCCCACCGGCAGCTGCGACGTCACGCGCGCGCGCATCGCGCCCACCCGCTGCAGCGGGGTGGCGAGCGGATCCTCGTCGGTGAGCTCCACCCGCTCGTCGCGCAGCGCGAAGGTGCCCGCCACCGACCCCCAGCCGCCGCGATAGCCCAGCGTGCCCGAGCCGCCGACGGCGCGGTTGGCGCTGTTCCACAGCACGTAGTCGGGCGTGCGCACGTCGGTGCTGGTGCGGCCGCTGCCCTCGAGCCGGTAGCCGAACCCGCCGGAGGCGCCCTCGAGCATCGCCGAGCCGTCGGGCTCGCGGTTGTTCGTGCCGTAGCGGAAGGCGAGCTCCCCGCGCGTGAACGGCGAGCGGCCGAGTGCGTCGGGGAGCGGGTTCTCGAGCACGTTGATGACGCCGCCCAGCGCGTCGGAGCCGTACAGCACGCTGGCCGGACCGCGGATGACCTCGATGCGGTCGGCGTTGGCCGTCTCGATGTTGGGGCCGTGCTCGTCGCCCCACTGCTGGTTCTCGAGGCGCTGGCCGTTGTCGAGGATGAGCACCCGGTTGGAGGAGAGGCCGCGGATCACGGGCTTCCCGACGCCGGTGCCGGTGCTGAGGTTGTGCACGCCGGCGAGGCCCTCGAGCGTCTCGCCGAGGGAGGCGGCCTGCGCCGATGCGAGGTCGGCGTCGGACAGCACCGACGTGGGCTGCGGCGACTCGAGCGCCGTGGTGGCGATGGGCGTCGAGGTGACCTGCAGCGGCGGCAGCTCGAGCACGCTCGGCCGCAGCACCACGTCCAGCGACACGCTCCGGTCGGTGATCGTGATGCGGCGCACCTGCGGCGCGAAGCCCACCATGGCATAGGCCACGTTCCAGGTGCCCGACGGCAGGTCGGTGAAGTGGTAGTGCCCCTCGGCGTCGGTGGAGGTGGTGCGGTTGGTCTCCGTGACCACGACGCGGGCGCCGACGAGGGCGTTGCCGTCGGGGTCCTTCACGGTGCCGGAGAGATCGTAGCCGACGGGAGCGGCGGGACGGGCGATCGGCGCCGCGAGGGCCAGCAGCGCGAGCAGTGGCAGGACCATGCGCGGAATATACCTCCACGAAAGACGCGGGCCGCGGCGATCGCCGCGGCCCGCGTCACCCCCGGTGCCGGTCGCTCAGGGCACCGTGTACGCGAACGTCACGTCCACGTCCGTCTCGTTGCTCGGCGTCTGGCCGTCGCCCTTCGGCTGGTCGTCGTAGTGGCTCAGGACCACGCGGATGGTGCCGGCACCGGAGGCGGCGCCGGCCGTCACCACCACCTGGTAGGCGAGGCCCAGCGGCGCGCCGTTGTCGTCGACGTCGAGGCTCGAGGTCGGGATGCTGACGCCGGTGGGTCCGGTGACCGTGTAGAAGATCCGGTGCTCGTCCGCCTCGAGCGCCACCTCTTCCGTGATGTCGACGGGCGGATTCGCGAAGGTGTTGGTGAACTCGACGCTGCCCTCGTACGTCACTCCCTTCTGCAGCACGAGCGCGCCGTTCTGCGCCCCCGGCGTCGTGGGCGTCGAGAAGGTGATGTCCGCCTGCTGCGTGGTGCCGCCGCCGACGGGCGTGAGGGAGACGGTGACGCGGCTGATCACCTCCGAATCCCCGGCGCCGGGGTCGTTGCTGTCGTCGTCGCCGCAGGCGCCGAGGACGGTGGCGGCGGCCAGCAGGGCGGACGTGGTGAAGCGTCGTGCGATGGACATGGATCCTCCGTATTGGGTGAAAGGGGTCAGTGGGTGCGCAGGTGGCCCGCCCGCCCGGGTGCGTGCCCGAACGGGAGGGTGATGCGGACGACGACATCGCGACCGGGATCGTCCACGAAGAGGCGGTAGCGGCTGAGGTAGTCGCGATACCGCGTGTCGAACACGTTGCGTACGGCGAGCACCGCATCGAGCGCGAGGCCGCCGAAGTGCAGTTCGGTCAGGCCCGCCTCGAGGTTGAACAGCGCGTAGCCATCGGTGGGGAGGCTGTAGATCGTGTTGGGCGGCACCTGGTCCTGCTCGCGCACCAGCAGCGTGCCGACCTCCACGTGCCATTGGTGGAAGGCGCGCCGCGCGCCACCGGTGTAGCGCGCCGAGAGGGTGAGGCGGTCGGCCGGCAGGTCGAACAGCGCGTTGCCGGTGGCGCGATCGGTGCCGCGCACCAGGCTGCCCGCGGCGACGAGACTGACGTGCGACGTGGCGTTCCAGCTCGCGAGCGCCTCGAGGCCGCGCATCGTCGCGTCGGTCTGTGCGTAGCGGTAGCCGGGGAAGGCGCCGCGGATGGTCTGGACCGGGGCGGTCGGCTCGAGGTAGATGAAGCCGTCGATCCGGCTCGTCCACGCGCTCAGCTCGAGCTGCACCCGCCGGCCGGCGTGCCTGAGCGACAGCTCGGGCCCGAGCTTCCGTTCCGGGGTGAGGCTCGAGTCGCCGCGCTCGTACTGCGCCGACCCGTGGTGCACGCCCTGCGCGAAGCGCTCGTTCACGTTGGGGGCGCGCCAGCCGCGCGCCGCGCGGAGGGCCAGCGACCAGTCGCGGCCCAGCAGGTACGACGCGCCGAGGGACGCCGCGACGTCGGACCAGCTGCGGCGCGTGTCGGGGCTCACGATGCCCGCGTCGCTGTATGCGACCGTGTGCTGGTCCACGTAGTCGAACCGGGCACCGCCGCTGAAGGCCCAGCGCCCGAGCACCAGTTCCTCCTGCGCGAACGCCGCCACGCTCCCGAGCGTGTACTCGGGGATCAGGAAGCCCTTCCCGTTGGTGTAGTTCCACTGGTAGAGGCCGGTGGCGCCGACGGTGCCGCGCATGCGGCCGATGGGCGCGTGGTGCCAGCGCGCGTCGAGGCTCGCCGTGGTGAGCCGGAGGTCGAACGCCGGGATGTCGCGGAAGCGGAGCGGGCCGTTGTTGTCGTACTCGCGCCGCCAGTTGAACTGCGAGCCGGCGGTGATCTCGACCGACTGCGCGTTCGGCAGGGCGAGCACCGTCTTCCAGCGCACCAGGTCGTGGGACACCTCCTGGTCGGGCCGGCCGATGTCGTAGCTGAACTCCTCGGAGGTGCGCGGGGTCTCCATCGCCCGCATCAGGTCGTCGAGGTTGCCGACGTGCGCACCGCTGTACACGCCGAGCTCGGTGCTGAAGCGGCTGTAGAGCAGCTCCGACGTGCCCCAGCCGCGCGCCACCCCGAGGGCGATGCTGCCGTTGAGCTCCTGGAAGCCGGTGTTGGGGAGGTAGTAGTCGGGGGTGCGCGCGTCGCCCGCCTTGCGCGCGGTGAGGCGCACCCGCCATCCCATCGCCCCGATCAGCGGCAGCCGCAGGTTGCCGCCCTCCAGCGATCCCGAGAACGCGCCCTGCAGGTTGTTGCTGAAGAAGTTGACGGCGAAGCTGCCGCGCACGCCGGGCGTGCTGGGCACCGGCGGCCGCTCCACCAGCAGCACGCCGCCGAGCGCGTCGGGTCCGTAGAGCACGGCGCCCGTGCCGCGCACCACGCTGATGGCGTCCGCCTCGAAGGTGTCGATCTCCGGGGCGTGCTCGGCGCCCCACTGCTGGTCCTCGAGCCGCACCCCGCTGTTCATCACGAGGATGCGGGTGGAGTTGAGGCCGCGGATCACGGGCTTCGCGACGCCGGGCCCGTACTGGATCACCGCGACACCTGGCAGCTGCTCGAGCGTCTCGCCCAGCGTCTGGCCGCGCATCGCCTCGAGGTCGCCCTGGTCGAGCCGGATGCTCGACTGCACGTCGCGCAGCCGTGGCGCCGACAGCGTGTCGGCCTCGATGGTGAGTTCCTCCAGCGTCGCCGTGCGCGGCGCGAGGCGGAGCTCGAGGCGCAGGTCGCCGTCGCTCAGGTCCGCCGACCGGACGATCGGGGCGAAGCCGACCAGTCGCGCCACGAGCGTGACCGGAGCGGACGGGAGGGCCCCGAACTCGAAGTGTCCTTCCGCATCGGTCACGGCGCGGCGGCCGAGCGACGGCAGCTCCACGCTCGCCCCGGCGAGCGGCGAGCCGGATGCCGAGTCGCGGACGGTGCCGTGCAACCGGTGCAGCACGCCCTGCTGGGCCGCAACCGGCGCGACACTTCCGATGAGGAGCAACGCGGTGATGCGCGCCGCGCGGCGGATGAACGGGAAACGCATGATCGCTCCAGGAGCCGACGAACCGCGTCCCGCGACGGGCGGGACACGGCAACGCGAACCCCCGCGCGGAATGCGCGGGCGTCAGGCCTGGAGCGTGGGTGGAGCTCGGGAGGG
>DASUOW010000362.1:0-7443 GCA_036276435.1 Gemmatimonadales bacterium | reverse complement strand
AATCCCGACATCAGTGTTCGCAGCAATTCGATTCGACGACATGACATGGTGACCCTCCGGGTGGAGATCCTCGAGCGACGCCTACTTTGGTCATTCGGCGTCGTCGATCCGAAATTGCGCGCGCCGTGCGGAAGCGTACCTTGGGATTGATGCCAGCCCGGCTTCCTCTGGAAGTCCAGAGCCTTCTCTCCGCAGCGTCCCAAGCCGACCGGGACACCGCGTGGGACGCTTTCGTTGCCTCCCATGCCCGCCTCATGCTGTTCGCCGCGCGCGCCGTCACGCACGACCATGACGAGGCAATGGACGCCTATGCGTGGACGCTCGAGCGCCTGCGCGAGGACGAGAGCGTCCGCCTGCGCGGGTTCTCGGATGGCAAGGGGGCGCTCTTCTCGACGTGGCTCACGGTGGTGGTGCGGCGCATCTGCGTGGACTACGTGCGCCACGCGCGCGGGCGGACCGCGAAGTCGGCGTCGGGAGACTTGCCGGAGTGGCGCGCCGTGCGCCGGCGACTCGTGGAGCTGATCGGCGAGCCGGTCCCGCTCGAGAACGTTCGCGACGAGGGATCGGGCGCCGACGAGATGCTCGAGCAGCGCGAGCGACACGATGTGCTCGAGGCGACCCTGCTGGCGCTTCCACCCGCCGACCGGCTGCTGCTCGCGTTGCGGTTCGAGGACGGCCGCCCCGCCTCCGAAATTGCGCGCGCCATGCGCTTCCCCACGCAGTTCCACGTCTACCGGCGCCTCGACGTCGTGCTCGGGGTGCTGCGCCGTCGCCTGCGCGCGGCCGGCATGGACGGGCCGAGCGGCTGATCCGGGGACACCGGTCCGCAATCGCGGCACGACGTGCCGAAAGACAGAAGTGGGCCTGTGACGAACTCCTACACGGATGGCATCGAGTTGACCGGAGACGCGACGCACCACCTGCCTGCCACAACCGTGGCGGCGTATGTCCAGGGCGAACTCGAGGCGGCGGCGCGCGATGAGGCCGAGTCGCACCTGGCGACCTGCGCGACCTGCCGGCACGAGCTCGTCGAGGTCGGGCGGCTGGTGGCTAAGCGGGAGCGGGAGCGCCTCGGCAAGATGGCGCTCGGTGTCGCCGCGGTGGCATCGCTGATGCTCGTGGTCGGCGTGCTGCGCACGTCTGTCCCGCGTGCGGGCGACCGCGGGGCGGTGGAGCGCGCGCCCGCGCCCGGGGGAGCGCGTGCCGTGACGGCCCTCTCGCCCGGCATCGATGCGACGCTGCCGTCCGGCCGCGACGTCCGGTTCACCTGGCACGCCGTGGCGGGCGGCAGCACGTACCGGCTCACGCTGCTCAGCGAGTCCGGCGCCCTCCTCTGGGCCACGGCGACGGGCGACACCACCGTGAGCCTGCCGGACGACATCCAGCTCGCGCCGTCCGGCGCGTACTTCTGGTATGTCGACGCCCTCTCCGCCGACGGCTCGACGCTCACGTCGGGTGCGCGTCGCTTCGCGGTCGAGTGAGCAGCGGGCGCGTCGCGCTCCTTGCCGTCGTCGCCTGCAGCGCGTGCGAGCGCGGCGCGGGCAAGTCCCTTGCGCCTGCGACCGCACCACCTGCTCGCGGCGCGCCAAGCGCGCGAGCCGACTCCCTCTACCACAGCGGGTCGTTCGAGGAGGCGCGTCGGCTGTGGACGATCCAGCTCGATAGTGCGTGGGGCCGGGGGGACTCGGCCGAGGCGGCACGCCTCCTGACGGCGCTCGGGCTCACGGCGCGGCAGCTCGGTGATTACGACGGCGCGCGGCGGCTGCTCGAGCACTCGCTCGACCTCAAGCGCCGGCTCGACATGCGGCACGACCTGTTCCGCTCCCACAACGCCCTCGGACTGCTCGCCTGGACTCGGGGCGACCTCTCCGCGGCGACCCGTCACTTCGACGACGCGGCCGCCGCGGCCCTCGCCGTCGACGACTCGCTCGGCGCGGCGAAGGCTGCGGGCAACATGGCCCAGGTGCACCACGACCGCGGCGAGCCCTTCCTCGCTCGCGACGGCTTCGGCCGGCTGGCGGACATGAGCCGGGCCGCCGGCGACACCGTGGCGCTCGCCCGGACGCTCATCAACCTCGCGATGCTCGAGATCCGACTCGGCGACCCCCTGTCGGCCGTGGCGCGCCTCGGTGAGGCACGCCAGCTCGGGCGTGCCACCGGGGACGCCGAAGCCGAGGAGAACGCGCTGGGTCAGCTCGCCACCGCGCACGCCGCGATGGGCCGACCCCAGGAGGCGCTCGCGACGCTCGACACCGCGCTCGTGCTGGCGCAACGGCACGGACTGCGGCGCCAGGTCGCCGAGGACTGGAAGCTGCTCGGCGACCTGTATGCGGATGCGGGCGACCATCGCCGGGCACTCGATCACTATGCGCGAGCACAGGAAGTGAACACCGAACTCGGGCTCCTCGAGGAGTCCGCCAACGCGAGCGCCGTGCAGGCGGCCAGCTACGGAGTGCTCGGCCATCCCGACACGGCGCTCGCGCGTGCGCGCCACGCCCTGGCACTGCACGAGCGTGGCGGGTTCCGTCGTGCCCAACTGGACGACCACCTGCTCATTGCCGAGTTCCTGGCGTCGGGGCGCGATGCCGTCGGTGCACAGGCGCACGTGGCGGCCGCGACCCGGCTGGCCGACTCGCTTGCGACGCCCGTCGCGGCCGCAACCGCCGCGCTGGGCTCGGCACGCGTGGCGAGCCTGCTGGACCAGCCGGAGTCCACCCTCGCGGCACTCGACGCGGCGGCAGGCGTGCTACCACAGCTTGGCGAAGCCGCGCGCTGGGAGCCGGAGGCGCTCCGTGCGCGCGCATGTGCGCGCCTCGGCCGGCTTGCCGAGGCGGAGGAGGCCGGCCGGCGGGCCGTGGCGGCGATCGAGCGGCACCGCGGCGCGTACGCGCCGGGGCCGCTGCGGACGAGCCTGCTGTCGTCGCGCGCCGGCGTGTATGCGGACCTCGTCGTGGTGCTCCTGCGGCAGGACAAGCAGGGCGATGCCTTCAGGGTGGCGGACGCCGCGCGCGGACGGGCGCTGCTTGACCAGCTGGCCGCCGCGCGCCGGGACATCGCTCAGACGCCGCGGCCGGCGGCCGAGCTCCTCGAGCTCGATCGCCTGCTCCGCGAGATCGACGCCCTAACCGCGCAGCTCCGGACGCTCGGGGACGTCGTGCCGACGGAGCGGGGTGCGTACGCCGACGACTCGCGGCGATCGATGGTGGACCGGCTCGCGCGCGCACGCCGGGAATACGAAGCACGCCTCGACCGCATTCCCGCAGCCCCCGAGTTCGCGCTACTCGGTTCCACGCCCGCCGACCCGGAGCAGGTGCGCGCGGCGCTCGCGCCCGGCGAGGCACTCCTCGAGTACTTCGCCACCGCCGAAGCGCTGCATCTGTTCGTGGTTAGTGCATCCGGCGTGGTGCATGTCGAGCGTGCGACAGGGCGGGCGGAGCTGGCCGCCAAGGTGCGCCTTGCGCGCGACCTGGTGTCGCGCAACGAGCGAGGGACGCGGGTCGTCCGGGTGCTCGGGTCGCTGTACGACGACCTGCTCGCGCCGGCGGCGCGGCGCGGGTTGCTCGACGGCGCCGAGCGACTCGTCGTCGTGCCGCATGGACCGCTCGCGTACGTGCCATTCGCGGCCCTGCTCGACAGTGCCGGCCAGCCGGCGGTGCGGCGGTTCGCCTTCGCGACGCTGCCATCCGCGTCGGCCCTGCCCGCGCTCCGCCGAACGGGGCGTGCCGCCTCACCGGCGGGTGCGCAGGCGTTCGTGCTGGCGCCGCTGCCGGATGCGCTGCCGGCGACCTGGCGCGAGGCGTCGAGCGTGCGCACCGTCATCGGCGGCCGTATGCTGCTGGGACCCGCCGCGTCGGAGCCGGCCGCACGCGCCGCGCTGGCCTCGGCGCGCACGGTGCACCTGGCCACGCACGGCTCGATGAACGTGGAGAATCCGATGTTCTCGCGGCTCGACCTGGCGCCCGGCACCACCGGCTCGCCCGAGGACGACGGCCGGCTCGAGATCCACGAAGTGCTGGGGCTCGGGATCGCGGCGGAGCTGGTGTTCCTGTCAGGCTGCGAGACGGGCCGGGGCAGTGCCTGGCACACAGACTTCGCGCGCACGGAAGACTACGCGACGCTGGCGCAGGCCTTCCTGTATGCCGGCGCTCGCAACGTGGTGGCGACGCTGTGGCGCGTCGAGGATGCGGGCGCGGCGCGGATGGCCGAACGCTTCTATCAGGATGCCAACGGTGATGCGGTCCTCGCACTCGCGAAGGCGCAGCGCGCGTCACTGGACGACCCGGAGTTCAGCGCCCCGTACTACTGGGCGAGCTACATCGTCATGGGTGCGGGCGGCGCAAGGATCGCCCGGCGTTCCGAATAACAGAGAAAAGATGCCGAGTCGGTTGGCGGAGCAGCCTGGGAGGCGACATGTCGGGCCGAATCCAGAATGCACTGCAGGTGATTGCCGCGCTGGTGGTCGTCGGATGGGGCGTCTCCGCCTGCGCCGACTCAGCGACCGATGAGCAGAGCCGCGACCTCGCGGCCGCCCGCCCAGCGACAGGTGGCTCGGGCACCGGAGGCAAGGTCGCGGACGTGAAAGTCAGCGCCGTGGACCCGGACACCGTTGCCGCCGACACGACGCTCGACATACGCGTACTGGGCTCGGGGTTCACCCCGGGCTCGCAGGTGGCGTGGGCGCTGAAGGGCTCGACGACGACCAAGGTGACGACCTCGGGTCCGGTGAGGTTCGTGAGTGCAAGTGAACTCGTCGCGCCGGTCACGGTAGCGGCCGACGCGGACCTCACGGTGTACGACGTGACGGTCACGACGAGCGGCGGCAAGAAGGGCATAGGCGTCGAAATGCTGTTGGTGGTGGCGAGCATGACCGCGCTGCCCGAGCCGCCGGGAATATCGGAGTCGTTCGCGACCGACGTGGCGGATAACGGCGTGATCGTGGGCTACGGCTCGGACGGAACCCGCTCGACAGCACTCCGCTGGACGCCGAACGGTGATAGCTGGACCGTGGAAACACTGGGCGACGGTTCTGCGCGTGCCATCAACGATGCGGGCTACGTCCTGATGCACCGCAAGGACGGGGCGACCGGACGGTGGCACAATTGGGTGCGTGCACCCGGCGGAAGCGAGACGCGCTTCGATGCACAGGACTGGATCGAGGACATCAGCAATGCGGGCACCCTGATCGGCTGGCGCCGCTTCTCGGACACCACCGGCGTCGCCGTGGTCTGGAGGATGTCCGGAAGTGGCTGGGCCGAACCCATCACCTTCCTGCCGCCCGCGGGCTACGAGTCGGTGTGGTTCAACGCCATTGGCGACCGCGACGACATCGCGGGCCGCGCAGTTCCCTCGAGCGCGCCGACGAAGGAGCAGGCCGTCCTGTGGCTCGCCGGTGGTACGACATGGGGGCCGATGTCGCTCGTGGATGCGTCAGACTACGGTGCCGCGCTCACGATCAACAATCGCGGCGCAGTTGCCGGTGCCCACTGGCCGTGCCTCGATTCGTCGTGCGCGAGCAAGCCCGCATTCTGGGCGGCCGTCGGGGCACCCCTGCAGATCCTGGCCACGCCAGTGTACTCGACGTCACAGACGTCGCGAGTCGAGGACATGAACAACGCGGGTCAGATTGCTGGCTCCGGCTGGATCCAGTTGTCCAAGCGCGGCGGCGGGTCGGTGAAGCATGCGCTAGTGTGGCAGACGCCCGGAGACCCCGCGCCACTCGATATCGGCGCGGGCAAGGGCGCGGTGTCGAGCGAGGCGACGGCCATCAACGACGCCAGGCTGGTCGTTGGTACGACGTACGGCGGGAACGTGCATCACGCGGTGGTCTGGCGGCTCCCCTGACCAGTCACCGTCGATCGTAGCGAAGCCAGCCCGCGGCGGCCTCGGCCGCCGTTCCCGTCCGCGGCGCCACGCTAGCCGACTCGCTTCGCCGCCAGACGTGCCTGTGATTCCGCTGCCTCCGTGCGCTTCTCGCTCGCGCTCCAGCGGAAGAACAGTATGCCCATCGAGAGCCACATGATCGGATCCGCGATCGCCTTCATCAGCAGCCCGGCGAGCTGCTGGTCGCTGCGCGCCGCGATCTCGCCGACTCGCGGCGCGAGCTCGTAGAGGCGGTACACCGGATATTCGGCGAACGTGAGGAACGCCGCCGGCGCCGTCGGCAGGATGGTGGCGGCGAAGAGGTAACCCATCTTCGCCGGCTCGCCCAGGCGGCCGTAGGGGGCCGGTGCCACGACGGGCCACCACAGCGCCAGACCGCTCACGAACCACGCCGCGTCGATGAGGAACGAGCCCGCCTGGGACGCCATCAGGGCGTCCGTCAGCGTCGGCACGTGCGTCACCAGCAGCACGCTGTTGAAGATCAGGAGGCCGGGCAGGGGACCGGCGAGGCCGCGCAGCAGTGCTCCGCGCCCCGTCGTGGCGTCGGCCGGCCACCCGGCCGCGGGCACGCCGAGCAGCAGGAACGGCGGCGCGATCTGGGCGAGCAGGAGCCATTGCACCGTGTGCATGCTCGCCAGGTAGCCACCGCCGAGCGCGCCGATGGGCCAGTCGAGCGCCGCCCACACCAGCAACCAGCCGAGCGCGAAGCAGGCGATGCGCTGGCTGGGCCACTCGCCGCGCCCGGCGGCGAGCGTCCGGCGCCGCCACACGAAGTAGCCGGTGGCGAGCAGGGCCATCACCAGCCAGACACCCGGATAGGCGCGCCACGCCCAGCTCCACGGCGCGTCGGTGGCGGCACACCACCACGTCATGATTCGTCTCCGTAGGCCCGCACGGGCAGCATGATCGTCACGTCGCCCGAGCGGGAGAAGCGCAGCGTGAGCGGGAGCGAATCACCCTTCTCGGGCTCGCCACCCGACAGCTCGAGCATCACGTGCAGGCCGCCGGGGGCGAGCACGAGGCTGTCGCCGGGCGCGATGGCGAGCGGTCCGGCGGGCGCCATCTGCACCATGCCACCCTCGAGGCTCTGCTGGTGCACCATCGCGTGGGCGGCGAGCGGCGAGCTGACGGCGAGGAGCGTGTCTGGCGCGCGGCCATGATTGAGGGCCGTGAAATACGCCGCCATCTGGGGATTGGACTTCGGCGCGAAGGCGAAGCCGTGCGGCACCTCGATGTCACCGGCCGCTCCGAGCGCACCGGCGCCCGCCTTGCCGCAGGCGGCGAGCAGCAGCGCGGTCACTGCGACGAAACGCATCAGGTGCCTCGCTTGTCCCAGTCCACGAGCCGGGGGATGTCGTGCGCCCAGTCGTTCTGCCGGATGCCGAACGGATAGAGGAAGCGACCCTGCCCGTCAGGCGTGTAGGCGAAGACGAAGGCGGCGTGGCCGATGAAGTACTCGCCGGGCTTGCCGCCGCTGTCGGGCACTTCCTTCGTGGCCGCGGGGATCCTCGCCGCGGCCTGCGCCGCGAGGATCTCGTCCGGCGTGCCGGTCAGGCCGATGAA
>DASUOW010000361.1:0-4293 GCA_036276435.1 Gemmatimonadales bacterium | reverse complement strand
GCCGAAGGTGCCCGTGACCGCGGAGCCGTGGCACACACTGATGCGGTTCGATCGCTGGGACGACAGCCCGGCCACCGCGTTTCCGGCGTTCCATCTCATCTGGACCGGCATCGCGGCCGCGCTTTACGCGGCACGGTGGCGGCGCCTGCGTGCGGTGTGGTGGCTCTTCACGCTCGCCGTCGGGGTGAGCTGCGTCGGCGTGGGGATGCACGCCGTCGTCGATGTCGTGGCGGGCGCGCTCGTCCTCTATCTGGTGCTGCGCGCGGGGGACGTGTGGGAGCTGCTGCGCCGCGGCGCCGAACGCGTCGCCAACTCCTGGCGCGAAGTCACGATCGGGCCGGTACGCCTGCTCAGTCACGGCATCTACGCCGCGCTCGGCGCGCTCGCCTGCGTGCTCGGTGCCGCCTGGCTCGGCGGCCCGTCCACGGCGCACGGCGTGATGCTCGCCGGTGCGGTCGCGGTGATCGGCGCGGCGCTCTGGGCGCAGTGGCTCGAGGGGTCGCCCCAACTGTTGCGGCCGTACGGCTACTTCGGCGGCGTGCTCGGCTTCCTCCTTGGCGTGGCCGTCGTCCCGCTGGTGGGGGCCCGGCCCTGGTACGTGCTCGGGGCGATGGCGGTGACGGCGCCGCTGATGCAGGCCATTGGACGGCTGCGCTGCCTGGTGCAGGGCTGCTGTCACGGCCGACCGGCGTCGCCGCGGGTGGGCATCCGCTGCCTCCACCCGCGCTCGCGCGTGACGCGGCTCGCCGGGCTCGGCGGCGTGCCGATCCACCCGACGCCACTCTACTCGATTCTTTCCAACCTCGTCATCGGCGGCCTGCTGCTCCGCCTCTGGTGCCTGGGCGCGCCGCTGGCGCTGGCGGTCGGCGGCTACTTCGTGCTGACGGGAATCGCCCGGTTCGCCGAGGAGCATTTCCGCGGCGAGCCCCAGACCGCGGTCGTCGGCGGACTGCACATCTATCAGTGGCTGGCCCTCGTCTTCATTCTGGCGGGTGCAGCCGTGACGCTGCTTCCGTCACCGCCGGCGCCGACTCCATTCGGGCCGGATGGGGGCACCGCCGGCTGGGCCGTGCTCTATGCGCTCGGCGTGTATGCCGCCTACGGACTCGACCTGCCCCGCTCGCACCGCCGTTTCGCCCGCCTCGTCTGACCTCGTGATATCATGACCGGCCGGGCCTGAAGATTAATGATATCTTCAGACACTGGACGGTCTCAGGCCGTACCGTATCTCTGACAGCCGTGCCGGTTAAAGTGTCCCCCCGCGCATCGTTAGCGTCTCCTGTCGCGGCGCGCGGGGCGGGGTATCATTTACCGCCGCCGGGAGGAGGTCCTCCCGGTCCGCGGCGGTCGCCGGTGGTCATCCGTGGAGTATTCGCGTCTGTCCGAACTCGATCCCAAGATCCGCATCATCGTCCCGCCACCGCGCGCCACCAAGGTGGAGCACGAGGTGGCGTCCGCGACGGGTGCGGGCGGGACGCAGGAGCGCAACGACGACGCCGTCGGGATCTTCACGCTCGGCGTGCCGAGCGAGGACTGGAACGGCGTGGTCCTGGCCGTGGCCGACGGGAAGGGCTGGGCCGGACGCGGCGACGTGGCGAGCGCGGTGGCGGTGGAGGCGCTCGAGGACGGACTGACCGGCTGGGTCGACGATCTCGAGTTCACGTCGCACGCCTGGCAGGAGCCGGTGGCGCAGGCGTTCGCGTCGGCATTCGACCAGGCGAATGCCAAGGTGCGCGGACTGCTCGACGGCGCCGATGCCGGTCAGGGCGTGGCGCTCACGGCGGCGGCGGTGCTGGGCAACTGGCTCTGCGTGGCGCACGCGGGCGACAGTCGCGTCTACCGGCTCTCGAAGAGCGAACTCGAGCAGATGACCGCGGACCACGGCCGCCTGCGCCTTGGCCGCAGCCGTGCCGCGGAACGCTCGCGGACTCCGGCGCCGGGTGCCCTCGACGACCGGCCGGTGCGGGCGCTCGGGCTCGCGGCGCACGTGATGCCGGCGATCCGCTTCTTCCGCCTCCGGCCGGGCGACGTGGTGCTGGTCTGCAGCGACGGTCTCTGCCGGCATCTCGACGGCGAGGACCTGGCCCAGCTGCTCGGCGCGCGGCGGCCGGTGGACGAGGTCGCCAGGAGCCTGGTGGCGGCTGCCGCCGAGCGGGGCGGCGACGACGACATGAGCGCGTGCCTGGCGCGGGTGGGCCGGCTGCCGTCGAAGCCGCTGCCGGAGCCCGTCGGCCGCGTGGTGGCGGAGCAGGCGACCGAGGCGGCGACGCTGCCGCGCTACCGGGCGCGCGCGTCGACGAGCCGGGGGGTGGGACGGTTCGCCGCCTTCCTCGGCGCGCTGGTGCTCGTCGGAGGCGTGGCGGGTGGATTCTGGTTCTGGTGGAGCACGCGCGTGCCCCCGCCGGTGGCGCTGGCCGACACCGTGCGCCTGCAGCAGAGCGGGAGCGATGCTCCGGTGACGCGGCCGCTGCCCGTGGACTCCGCGCCGACGGACACGCTGTCCCTCCGGGACTCGGCACCGCCGCCTCCCGCGAGCGTGACGCTGCGGGACACCGTCGTGCAGCCGCGCCCTGGCGAGATCGTGCCGGGCGACTCGCTCGAGATCATCCAGCGCCAGATCGCCCAGCTGCGCGAGCGGCGCCGGAACGATTCGCTGGCGCTGGAGCAGAAGAAGCGCGACGACCAGCGCGTCCGCGACTCGCTGGTGCAGGCGCAGGCGACGGAAGCGGCGGAGCAGCGGACGCGCGACTCGCTCACGATGGTGGCGCGGCGCGAGGACGAGGCGCGGAAGCGGCGCGAGGCCGCGGCGCTCGCCGAGCAGCAGGAGCGCGAGCGGCGGGAGGCCGAGCTCCGTACGCAGCGCGATGCCGCCGAGCGCGCGGAGCGGGCGCGCGAGGAACGGCTGACGGCCGGCCGCGCCGCGGTGACCGGCTGGATGAACAGCGTGGTGAGCAACGTGAACGCGGGCAACGTGGGCGCGCCGGTGCTCCGCGCCGGTCCGCCCGACTTCGCCTCGTTCGTGGACAAGAGCGACCCCAAGTTGAGCGACGCGCGGCTGGTGTCGAGCAACGTGACCGAGCAGACGGCCGAGGCCACCGCCGAGTGGACGGCCAAGTGGCGCACCGAGTTCGGCGCGTCGCGCAGCCGGCGCATGACGGCGACGGCGACGCTGGTGCCGGACGGCGAGACGTGGCGCCTGCGCAGCTGGCGCATCACCGAAGGCGCGCCGTGACACGGGCGCGGATCGACGGATCACCCTGACCTGCGGGGACATGTGAGGCACTTCCGATTCATCGTCGGCCTGGCGGTCGCCGCGCTCGCGCTGGCGTCCGTCGATGCCGTTGCGCAGTCGCGCCAGCCGTGGTCGGTGCAGGCATCGGGCGAGTGGGTCTTCCCGACGAAGGACTACGGCGAGGCGCTGGAGACCGGCACCACGCTCGGCTGGGAGGTGCAGGGCCGGTACACCTTCGGCCGCTTCTCGCTGGGCGCGGGCTATCAGCGCAGCACGGTCTTCACGTCGGACGTGGCGGACCTGACGGGCACGATCTCGGTGGGGTTCGTGGAGCCGCGCTACGTGGTCGCGGTGCTGGGCGAGCGCATGGCGCCGTACGTGGCCGCGCGACTGGGCTACGGGGCGCTGCTCATCCGCGAGACGCCGCGGGTGACGGAGAATTCGCTCACGTATGGTGCGGGTGCCGGCGTGATGATCGCCGTGGCGCCTCGCGTCACCATCGACGTCGGCGGGCAGTACTTCCTCGCCGACTTCGGTGGCAGCGGCGGCACGGCCGGGTATTTCCTCGCCCGGTTGGGTGTCGCCGTCGGGTTGTTCTAGTGGCCGGGCAGCCGGGCCACGCTGCGCCGGGGGACATGCATGGACCCCGGGCCGGGACGCGGGCTTGAGAGAGTGGTGAGACTTCCCATGACACGCTGGAGCAGGGCGCTGGCGGCGCTCGCCTCGGTGACGCTCGGGGTGCTGGCCGCATGCAGCGGCGGCGACTCGAACGACCCCGACTGCGACGCGATCGCGGCCGCCCTCGTATCGCGCATCGAGGTCCGGCCGCCATCGGCGACCGTGAACCTGGGCGACTCGCTGCAGCTGAGCGCGGTCGCCTATTCGTGTGCCGGACCGTTGAACGAGGTGAGCACCTTCACCTGGCGCAGCGCCGACGACGGTCAGGTGACGGTAAGCCCGACCGGGATGGTGAAGGCGGTGGCGAGCGGTGGCGCGGTCGAGATCTTCGCGGCGGCGCAGGGCAAGGAGGGTGCGTCGGCGATCACGACCCGGCCGGTGCC
>DASUOW010000360.1:0-2454 GCA_036276435.1 Gemmatimonadales bacterium | reverse complement strand
GCCGCGAGGAGCCGCTGCAGGCCGCGAGCGCGGCGAGGCAGGCGAGGAGGGCGAGGCGTGGCAGGGTCGTCATGGCCGATCTCCCGTGAGCAGGGTGACCTTCTTCGGCTCGGCGGGAGCCGGCGGCGCGAGGGTCGAGAGGTGATCGACGAGCGCGCGCGCCTCCGCCTCGCCGATGTCGAGGTCCGGCATGAGCGGCGCGCCGCCGTGCCTCTTCACGAGCTCGAGCGCCGCCGCGTCCCGCTGCTCGACGAGCTCCTTGGGCGACACGATCCAGCGCACGAGCCACTCCCGGCTGCGCCGGCCGGTGACGCCGACGAGGCTCGGGCCGACGCTCCGGCCGTCGGACGTGTGGCAGGCCGCGCACTTCCCGCGGAACGTCGTCGCGGCCTGGGTCGGCCTCCCGATCGCGGGCGCGTCGGCGTAGCTCCGCGGGAGCGGCCGCTTGCTCCACTCCGGGTCGAGCCAGTCGGCGACGACCGTCGCGAGGTAGGCCGGGTCGTCGAGCGCCGCGGTGCTCATCCACTGGCCGATCCGGTCGTTGCCCACGGTGAGCCGGGCGGCGTGATCCTCGATGGGGTTCAGGTCGCCGAACTTCTTCCGGATGAGCGCCACGTCCTCCTCGGCGCCGGTGAGGAAGGTCCAGCCCGGGCCCGCCCTGTAGGCCTTCGCGTACTCGCGCAGCACCTCGGGGGTGTCGCGCTCGGGGTCGGTGGTGACGAACACCATCTTCACGCGCTGCGACACGGTGGGCGGCAGGTTGTGCAGCACCGCGGCGATGTTGGCCACGTGCACGGGACACACGTCGGGGCAGTGCGTGTAGCCGAAGAAGAGCAGTGTGGCGTATCCATCGGTGGCACGCCTGAAATCGAACGGTTTGCCCTCGGTGTCGGTGAGCGTGAACTCCGGCTTCGCGCGCGGCGGCAGCAGCTCGAGGCCGTGCATCGCCGAGGCCGAGTCGGCCGGGGCGGCGGGCGCCGTGGCGGATGCCGCGGGCTTCGGGGCGGCCTTGCAGGCGCCCACGAGCAGGACCACGGCCGGAAGGAGCATTCGCTGCAGATTCATGAGCGCATCACGTACCCGTAGAGGGGCTGCAAAGTTACCGACACCCGGTGCTCCATGGCAGGGCGCGCACGTTATACTCCGGCTTCTCCAGCCGCCCGGGACGATCATGTCTGTCCGCCGACCGAATCGGTCTCGCCTGCCGCGCGCCGCCGCAGCGGTGACCTCCCTGCTGGTCCTTGCCGCCTGCAATCGCGAGAATGGCACGCCGGCCCCCTCCGCCGGAGGCACCGCCGAGATGGCGGCCTCGAGCGCCTATGGCGTGTGCGCCCCGTGTCACCACGCCAACGGCCTGGGCGTGCCGAACGCCTATCCCTCGCTCGTGGGCACCTCGTGGGTCATCGGAGACCCCGAGCTGCTCATCAAGGTGACGCTGCACGGTCTGCAGGGGCCGATCACCGTGAACGGGCGTCCGTGGAACGCGATGATGATGCCGCTCCAGAACCTGCCCGACGCCCAGATCGCGGCGGCGCTGACGCACACGCGCACGTCGTGGGGGAACGCGGCCTCGCCGATCACGGCGGAGCAGGTGGCCAAGGTGCGCGCGGAGCACGCGGGACGCACCAAGCCGTGGACCGCGGCGGAACTGGGGAACCCGAAGTGATGCGTCGCGCCGTGCTGGCCGCCGGTCTCGTGCTCACGGTGGCCTCGGCCTGTCGCCGTGCGCCGGACGTGGGCGCGAGCGCCACGGTCGGCCAGGTGACGGTGCGGCGTGCGGTGGCGTGGACCATGAACGAGGTGCAGTCCGCCACCGCGGGCTTCGAGCTCGACGTGGCGCAGGGCACGGACACACTGCTGGCGGTGTCGTCGCCGGCGGGACGGGCCGGGCTGCACGCGACGCAGGGGCCGGGCGGCATGCACGAGATCGCCTCGCTGCCGCTCGCGTCCGGCCGCACGATGGTCGATGGGAGGACGGTGCACGTGATGGTGCAGGATCTCGCGGCCGACATCCCCATCGGCGGGACGCTTCCGCTCGAGCTGCGCTTCGCGCGGGCGGGCACGGTCGAGCTCGCCGTGCCCGTGCTGCGCTTCTCGGAGGCGCTGACGGCGCTGGGCCGCTAGCGCCTTCGGCCCCCGTGGTCCCGCCCTACAGCAGCTGCACGATCCTCGCCTCCGACGGCACGCCCTGCGCATTCAGCACGAAGAGCATGTAGTGCCCGGGCGGCGCGATGTTGCGATCCGACGGCGCGGTCACGCTGAGCGCGTTCCCCTGTGCCTGGAACGACGTGATCGGCACGAAGCGCTGGTTCTGGTCGAACGCGTGCGTCACCGAGCCCAGGCGCGTCAGCGAGATGCGCGCGACGCCGGCCGGATCGGCGACGCCGAGCGTGAAGCTGGCGCCGTAGCCGATGCGCGCCGGCGCCTGCGTGATCACCGGCCGCGTGGCCAGCG
>DASUOW010000359.1:0-6905 GCA_036276435.1 Gemmatimonadales bacterium | reverse complement strand
TGCCCGCCGTCGAGCACCGGGATCGGCAGCAGGTTGAGCACCGCCAGGTTCACCGAGATGAGCGCCATGAAGGCGAGAAAGGCGTCGATGCCCAGCCGCGCCGTCTCCCCCGCCATCTGCCCGATGGCGATGGGGCCGCCCACGCTCTTGCTCGAGACCCGGCCGCTGAACATGCCGCGGACCGTGCGCACGATGGTGGTCGAGGCGCCGAGGGTCTGCTTGGCGCCGGCGCCGAGGGCCGCGAAGAGGCTCGGGTACGGCTCGAAGCGCGTGCCGCGGAAGACCTCGACGCCCACCTTCCCCACCCAGCGCTTCGCCCCGGCGGTGTCGACGACCTCGGTGGAATCGGGGACCACCGACAGGTCGGTGCGGCCCCCCGGGCGGCCGACGGTGAGCAGCAGCGTGCGGCCGGGCGACTGCTCGATGACCTTGAGCACGTCGCCCCACTGCTGCACGGGCTGGCCGTCCACGCCGACGATGGTGTCGCCTTCCTGCATCCCCGCGCGCGCGGCCGGGCGGTCCTTGATGACCCGTCCCGCCACCGCCGCCGTGAACGGCTGCAGCGCCGCCGAGAGGCGCAGGCGCGACTCCACCTCGTCGTGGTGCACCGGCACGGTGATCGTGCGACCATCGGCCAGCGAGAAGGTGAGCTCGTCGCCGCTCGCCATGAAGGCGTCGTCCACGTCGGTCCACGAGTCCACCGGCTCGCCGTTCACCGCCGTGATCCGGTCGCCGGCCTTGAGCTCCCTGATCGCCTCCGCGCCCGCCGGGACGTATGCGCTGTCGACGCCCCCCACGGTGGTGACGGGATTCACCGCGCGCCCGTTCTTCATCGCGAGGCCGCTGAACACGAGCCAGGCGAACAGCACGTTCATCGTGACGCCCGCGATCAGCACGATGAACCGCTTCCACACCGGCTTCGCCTCGAACATCCGGTCGGCCGGGACGGGCGGCAGCTCCTCGGCGCCGCCCTCGAGCGCGGTGCTGGTGGCCTCCTCCTCCTTGCTGGCCATGCGCACGTAGCCGCCGAGCGGCAGCCACGAGATGGCGTACTCCGTCTCGCCGCGCTTGAACGAGAGCGCCTTCACCGGCGCGCCCATGCCGACCGAGAAGCGATGCACGTAGATCCCCGCCCACTTGGCGGCGAGGAAGTGCCCCAGCTCGTGCACGAAGATCAGCACGCCGAGGACGACGAGAAGCGACAGGAGCGTGAGCAGCACGGTCAATCCAGGAAGGTCGTGGCACGGGCGCGCGCGGCGCGATCGGCGGCGCGCACGGCCTCGAGGTCGGTAGCGGGGCCCTGCTCATGGCGCTGGAGCACGGCATCGATCACTTCGGCGATGCGCCCGAACGGCAGGCCGCCGGCGAGGAACGCCGCCACCGCCACCTCGTTCGCCGCGTTGTACGCCGCCGGCGCGGTCCCGCCCGCGCGCCCTGCGGCGACGCCCAGGCGGAAAGCCGGGAAGACGTCCGGACGCACGGGCTCGAACGTGAGGCTGCCCGCCGCCACCGGATCGAAGCGGCGTGCGCCGCTGTCGGGCAGGCGGGCCGGATGCGTCAGCGCGTAGAGGATCGGCAGCTCCATCGTCGGGAACCCCAGCTGCGCGATGACGCTGCCGTCGCAGAACTCGGCGAACGCGTGCACGATGCTCTGCGGGTGGACCACCGCGTCGAGCGCGTCGTACGGCAGCCCGAACAGGAAGTGCGCCTCGATGAGCTCGAGCGCCTTGTTCGCGAGGCTGGCGCTGTCCACCGTGATCTTCGAGCCCATGCGCCAGGTGGGGTGGTTGAGCGCCTCGGCGATCGTCGCGGCCTGCACCCGGGCGGGCTCCCAGTCGCGGAATGGGCCGCCCGACGCCGTCAGGATGAGCCGCGCCAGCCCGCCGTCGCGTCCGGTGACACACTGCAGCACGGCGCTGTGTTCCGAGTCCACCGGCACCAGCTCGCCCCCGCCCTCGCGCGCGGCCTGCGCCACGAGCTCGCCCGCCATGACGAGCGACTCCTTGTTGGCGAGCGCCACGCGCTTGCCCGCGCGCAGCGCGGCGAGCGTGGCGTCGAGGCCCGCGGCACCCACGACGGCGTTGAGCACGACGTCCGCATCCGGATGCGTGGCGGCCTCGATCAGCACGTCGCGCCCGGTGCGGACGCCGGGCGACGCGTCTCCCTCCACCAGCCCGACGTACGCCGGCGACCACTGCGCCGCCTGCGCCTCGAGGCGCTCGCGGTTGCGGCCGGCGGTGAGCGCCACGAGCCGGAAGCTGTCGCGGTGGCGGCCGAGCACGGCCAGCGTGCTCTCCCCGATGGAGCCGGTGGAGCCCAGCACCGCCACGCCGCGCATCAGGCCAGCCCGAAGAGGCGGTAGAGCGCCGCGGCGAGGGGAATGGCGAAGTAGAGCGAGTCGAAGCGGTCGAGCACGCCGCCATGGCCCGGGATCAGGTGACTCGAGTCCTTCACGCCCGCCTCGCGCTTGAAGAGCGACTCGGCGAGATCGCCCACCTGCCCCATCACGGAAAGCAGCAGCGCGATGACGAGCGCGGGACCGATGGCGGCCGGAAGCCCGACGCGCGGAAACACGCCGTACGCGAACAGCGGCGCCACCAGCAGCGCGCCCGCGACGCCCGAGAGCGAGCCGGAGCGCGTCTTGCCCGGGCTCACCGTGGGCGCGAGCTTGGGCCCGCCGATGCGCCGGCCGCCTTCCATGGCGGCGGTGTCGCAGACCCAGATCACCACCAGCGGGAAGAACACGAGCGCCGTACCGGCCCACGAGCGCGGCCCGTGCTGGCCGTGGCGGATGGTGAGCAGGAAGGCGGGCAGCGCGCCGGCGTAGAGCACCCCGAACAGCGTGACGGCGGCGGCGCCGAGCGGCTTCGCCGTCGGGGCCCGCGTGGCGAGCGTCCAGGTGAGCAGCACCAGCATCCAGATCGCGCCGATGTACGGCCAGGCCGCGGCCACGCCGGTGGCCCACGACGCGCCGAGGATCGTGCCGAGCGTGAGCGGGGCGAGGGCGGCCGTGGTGGCGAGCCCGAGCGTGGTGGCGGGATGCACGTCGAGCTTCGCCGCGATGGCGTACAGTTCCTTCACGCCAAGGACGCCGACGACGGCCACCAGCACGGCGAGCGGCCAGCCGCCCAGCCACACGAGCAGCAGCGCGAGCGGGATCGCGACCACCGCGAACGCCACCCGCTGGACCATGTTGCGGTCAGCCATGGAGCCGGGGAGCCGTCAGACGGTCACCTTGCCGAAGCGCCGCTCGCGTCGCTGGTAGTCGAGGATCGCCTCGAACAGCGTCTCGCGCGTGAAGTCGGGCCACAGCACCGGCGACACGAAGAGCTCGGCGTAGGCGAGCTGCCACAGGAGGAAGTTGGAGAGGCGCTGCTCGCCCGAGGTGCGGATGAGCAGGTCGGGGTCGGGCCAGCGCGCCGTGTAGAGCTGCGCCGCGATGGCGTCCTCGTCGATGTCCTCGGGCGAGAGACGTCCGGCGCGAACCTCGGCGGCGAGCAGTCGCGCGGCGCGCGTGATCTCGGCGCGCGAGCCGTAGGAGATGCAGATGTTGAGCGCGAGCCGGCCGCCGCCGCGGGTGCCCGCCATGATGCGGTCCACGGCCGCCCGCGCGCTCGGCGCGAGACGGTCGAGGTCGCCGAGGAAGGTCACGCTCACGCCCTGCTCGCGCAGCTCGGCCATCTCGCGCGCGATGTACTCCTCGAGCAGCGCCATCAGTGCGGCGATCTCGCCGGCCGGCCGCTGCCAGTTCTCCTGGCTGAAGGCGAAGAGCGTCAGCACGCTCACCCCGGACGCCAGCGCCCCCTCGACCGCCTCCCGGACGGACGACATGCCCGCCTGGTGCCCGAACGGCCGCGGCAGCGAGCGCTGACGCGCCCAGCGGCCGTTGCCGTCCATGATGATGGCGACGTGCGCGGGCACGGGGCCCGACTCCCGCACGCGGTCGAGGAGGCTCGCGGCCACGTCAGACTTCCATGATCTCCGCCTCTTTCGACTTGATGACCTCGTCGATGAGGCGGATGTGCTCGTCATGGATCTTCTGGACGTCCTTCTCGGCCCGCGTCTTGTCGTCCTCGGAGATGTGCTCGAGCTTCTTCACCTTCTGGAGCACGTCGGAGCGCGCGTGCCGCACGGCGACGCGGCCTTCCTCGGCGAGCTTGTGCACCACCTTCACCAGGTCCCGGCGGCGCTCCTCGGAGAGCGGCGGCAGCGGCACGCGGATCAGGTTGCCCTGCGACGACGGGTTGAGTCCGAGGTCGCCGTCGCGGATGGCCTTCTCGACCACGTGCGCGAGGCCCTTGTCGAAGGGCTGCACGGTGAGCATGCGGGGCTCGGGCGCCGCCACCATCGCCACCTGGTTCAGGGGCACCAGCGAGCCGTACGCCTCCACCCGGATGGTGTCGAGCAGGCTGGTCGTGGCCTTGCCGCTGCGGATGCCGGTGAGCTCGCGCTTGAGCGCGTCGATCGCCTTGTGCATCTGCTCCCGGCCGTGCTTCAGCAGTTCGGGAATGGTGCTCATCGGACGATGGTCCCCACCCGCTCGCCCCGCAGGACGCGCGCGACGGCGCCGGGCTGGTTGATGTTGAAGACGATGATGGGCAGCTGGTTGGCCTTGCAGAGCCCGAACGCGTTGGCGTCCATCACGGCGAGGTTCCGCACCAGCGCCTCCTGGAACGACACCTCGGGCAGGAACTCCGCCGTCGGGTCCTTCCGGGGATCGGCGGAGTACACGCCGTCCACGTTCGTGGCCTTGAGGATGACCTGCGCCTCCACCTCGAGCGCCCGCAGCACCGCGGTCGTGTCGGTGGAGAAGAACGGGTTGCCGGTGCCGCCGGCGAAGATCACCACGCGCCCCTTGTCGAGGTGGCGCATGGCCCGCCGCCGGATGTACGGCTCGGCGACCGACTCCATGCGGATCGCCGTCATGACCCGCGTCTCGATGCCGGACTGCTCGAGGACGCCCTGCAGCGCGAGCGCGTTGATGACCGTCGCGAGCATCCCCATGTAGTCGGCCGAGACGCGGTCGAGGCCCTCGCGGCTCGCGTTGGCGCCGCGGATGATGTTGCCGCCCCCCACGACGAGCGAAAGGCGCACGCCCATGGCGTGCACCTCCCGCACCTCCGTGGCGAGCGCCTCGAGCACCTGGGTGTCGAAGCCGAAGCCCTTGTCCCCGCCGAGGGCCTCGCCCGACAGCTTGAGCAGCGCGCTGGAGTAGGCCAGCGCCATCAGCCCTCACCCACCTTGAAGCGCGCGAACCGGATCACCCGGGCGCCCGGCACGGCGGCGACGAGCTGGCCGACGGTCTTCGAGTCGTCCTTGATGAAGGGCTGCTCGAGCAGCGCGCGCTCCTGCGCGAACTTCTTCAGCTTGCCCTCGACGATCTTGGTCCGGATGTTTTCCGGCTTGCCCTCGGCCGCCACCTGCTCCTCGGCGATGCGACGCTCGCGGTCGATCACCTCGGCCGGGATGTCCGACGGCGCGACGGCGATCGGATCCGCCGAGGCGACGTGCAGCGCGATCTCCCGGGCGAGGGCCAGGGCCGCGTCGCCCGTGGCGCCCGCGAGCTCGACCAGCACGCCCACCTGCTCGTTGTGGTGCAGGTAGTGGCCCACCACGCCGTTCTCGGGCGCGAAGTGCGCGACGCGGCGGAGCGCGATGGCCTCGCCGGTCTTGCCGGACGCGAACTTCACCGTCTCGCCGACCGTGCTGTCGCCGTAGGGCTGCGCGAGGTAGCCCCCCTCGGTCAGCTCGGCCACGCCGAGGGGCGCGTGCTTCGCGGCGTCGGCGACGAGGCCGCGCAGGAGCGCCTTGAACTGGTCGTTGCGGGCGACGAAGTCGGTCTCGCTGTTGAGCTCGATCATCGCGGCCGACGCCGCCGCGCCGACCAGCTCGATGCCGATCAGGCCCTGCGAGGCGGTGCGACCGGCGCGCTTCTCGGCCTTGGCGATGCCCTTGGCGCGCAGGATCTCGGCCGCCTTGCTCAGGTCGCCGCCCGCCTCCTCCAGGGCCTTCTTGCAGTCGCCGATGCCCGCGCCGGTGCGCGCGCGGAGCTCGCTGATGTCCTTCGTGGAGATCGTCGTGCCGCTCATGTGCCCGTCCCTGTCCGTTCCGTGAAGTGTATGCTAAAACCGCCGCTCCAAGCCCGCAGGGGCCGGGAGCGGCGGCACAGTCCTCGTCGCGGGGCCTCGCCTACTCGGCGTCGGCCGGTGCCGCGTCCGGCGTCCCGTCCTTCAGCCGGGCCGCGATGGCCTCCGGCTTCGGACGGCGCTTGCGGCGCGGCCGGCGCTTGCGCCGCTCCGCCTCGCTGTCGCCCTCGCCACCGGTCTCCGAGCTGTAGGTCTCGGACTCCTCGCCGTCGACGGTCTCGCCGCGCGACGGCGCCGCCTGGCGCGTCTCGCGGATGATGTCGCAGAGCGCCGTGGAGATCAGCGACACCGAGCGGATGGCGTCGTCGTTGCCCGGGATCGGCACCGTGATGACGTCCGGGTCGGCGTTCGTGTCGACGATGGCGACGACCGGGATGCCCAGCTTGCGGGCCTCGGAGACGGCGATCTTCTCCTTCTTCGCGTCGATGACGAACAGCGCGCCCGGCAGGCGGGACATCATCTTGATGCCCTCGAGGTTCCGGGACAGCTTCTCGCGCTCGCGGGAGAAGAGCAGCTTCTCCTTCTTCGTGTAGTTCTCGAAGTCGCCGTCGGTGGCGCCCTGCTCGAGCTCGCGCAGGCGGCGGATCTGCTTCTTGATCGTGGTGAAGTTCGTCAGCGTGCCGCCGAGCCAGCGCTCGGTGACGTAGTACGCGCCGCAGTTGGCCGCCTCGAGCTGGATGACGCCCTTGAGCTGCTTCTTGGTGCAGACGAAGAGCACGCCGTCACCCTTCAGGACCACGCTGCGGAGCAGCTCCTGGG
>DASUOW010000358.1:0-10843 GCA_036276435.1 Gemmatimonadales bacterium | reverse complement strand
CAACCCAGAGCGAAGCGCGAGCTGGTGAGGCCGATGGCCGAACAATCCCGGTGCATCGGGGCGGAGTCCCTGCCGGCACCTTCCTGCCACCATTCCGCGCTCCCTTCCAACGCTTGCCCCGCCCCCGACCCGTCCCCCGCCGATCCGGCCCCGTCGCATGCACCCCCAGCCGCCGCGGCTCGTCGAGCGCGCCCGGCAGCTCGACGAGCTCGCGGTTGCCGCCGCGCTCCACGAGGATCTGGATGCTGGCACGGGAAGCGCTGCCCTGCTCATTGCGAGGAGCGAGCGCAGCGAGCGACGAAGCAATCCGGGTGCGTAGAGCGGGGCTCCGTGCGCGCGCACCGGACTCCGCTCCATGCACCCGGATTGCCGCGGCCCCTGCGGGGCCTCGCAATGAGCAGGGGGGGCTCACCTCCACTGCGTCCATCCGCCGTCCCAACCCTCCCCACCGCCGCCGCAGCGCCAGCCGCACCGCCCCGCTCACCGCCGACGGCCGGTCCTGCCCCACCACCACGAACGCCGCGTCCTTCTCGCGCGCGAGGCCCACCAGCCGGAGCGCCTGCTGGCGCGTGAGGGCGGGCGCGCCGTCGAGCACGACGAGCACGAAGGCGCCGCTCCGGAGCAGAACGTCGGCGCACCACGCGCCGCGCGCGGCATCCGGCGGGCGCACCACGCGCAGGTGGCCCGCCGCCAGGTGCGCCCAGTCGGCCGGATCGAGGGTGCGCGCCGCATCCACGTAGGCCACGCCGAGCCCGCGGGCGACGAGCCCGGTCACCAGCCGCCGGGCCAGCGTCGCGGTGCCGCTGCCCAGGGGGCCCGCGATCTCCGTGAGCCGGCCGCGCGGCAGGCCCCCGCCCAGGGCCGCGTCCAGGCCGGCGACCCCGGTGGGCAGCAGGTCGGCCGCCACCGGCGGTGGGGCGACGAGCAGGGCGAGCTGGGACCGGAGGGCTGCGAGAGACATGGCGTGGCACGGGCTGACGTGAATACCGAACAAATACCGAAACCGCTTCACACGATACGGCCCCGCGGGGCGCCGCGCTAGAGGCACCACCCAAGTCGTTGTCGAAATTGAGTTAAGCGGAGCGACCGAGAACGGCCATCATCGCGACACCATGCGCGCAGCATGACGACATGCGAAAAGGCCCGGCACAAGGCCGGGCCCATCCCCCTTCGCCAACCTCGCTGCGGACCTACGGAGTCGGCTGTCCTGCCGCCGGGGCCGGCGCCGCCGACTCGGGTGTCGGGGCCGCCGGCGTGGGAGCCGGGGCCGGCACGGTGAGGGTGCCGGGCGCCTCGGTCAGCTTCACCTGGTCCACGTAGAACTGCGTCTCGCCGAAGCACGTCGTGGGCACGCCCTTGTGCTCGGTGTAGTGCAGGTGGACCCGCTGTCCCACCGCCTGGTTGAGCTGCTGCACCACGGCCTCGTCGCGCACCGTGAAGGCCCACACCTGCGGATTGGCCACGTTCACCGGCTCGAGCACCATCTCACCCTCGTACGTCTTGCAGAGCCAGCCCTTGCGCGAAAACTTGCGCAGCGCGCCCGCCCGCTCGCCGTCCGAATAGCTCCACGACAGCACGAAGAAGGTGTACAGCGCCGCCAGCAGGAGCGGGATGGACAGGACCAGGAACAGCGTGAACCCCCAGCTGCGCTTCTTCTTCGGCGTGGCGGGAGTCGATGGTCCGGGCTGGTGCGGAATCGTCATGGGGTCTTGGGTGAAGGAAGGGGGAATCTACGACGCACCGGGCGCCCCCGCGATACGTGACCGAAGGTACAACTGGAGCGCCGCCACCTCCTCGTCCGTGAGCGCCCCGAGCCGGCCGGGCCACATCATCGGGGCCAGCTTCCGCCCATCCTGCGCGATCCCCTCGCGCACCGCCCGCGTGAGGGCCGCCACCTCGTAGCTCCCGAGCACGTTCATGTGCGGCGGCTCGCCCGGCGCCACCGGCGTCACCTCGCCCTCCGGACTGTGGCACTCCGTGCAGATGGCGTGCGCCAGGTAGCGGCCGTGCTCCACCGTCACCCCGCGCGGCGGCACGTCCGGCCGCGGGGCCGCGAGATGCAGCAGCTCGCGCGACGGCGGATACTTCCCCGTCGCGATGCCGATGCGGCCGAGCCACCGGATGCGCGTCGGCGGCACTGAGCTCGCCACGGGCGGCATGCGCCGCAGGTGCGCGATCACGGCGCCGAGATCGGCGTCGGCCAGCGAATGGAACTCCGGCGTCGGCATGGCGAAGAGCGCGTGCCCCGTGCGCCGCACGCCGAAGCGCAGCGCGCGCGCGAGCTCGGCATCGCTGTAGTCCGTGCCCACGCCCCCCAGGCCGCGCGTGAGGTTGGGCGCCACCAGCCGTGCCACGCCCGGCTGGTCGAGGAACACCTTCCCGCCCAGGTCCGTCCCGTGGCAGGCGGGACAGCCGAGCAGCGTGACGAGGTGCGCGCCGCGCGCGAGCGACGCCGCGTCGGATGGGACCGCGATCGCCGGCAGCGGCACGTCGTGCCGCGCGCGCAGCGTGCGCTCGGAGCCGATGTAGGTGACCATCGCCGCCGCGAGCAGCAGCAGGGCGAGCCAGCCGCTCAGGCGCAGCAGCCAGCCCACCGCGCCGATCGCGAGCGACTCGCCCGCGCTGTCGCCGGGCAGCGGGGTGCGGCTGCGCGCCACGAGCACGCGCCCGACCAGCATCAGCGCGGCGAACGTGCCGAGCACCACGAGGAGGAAGGCGACCAGGCGGCTCATGGGGTCCGTGGTGAGGGGTGGATCAGAAGCTCAGCCCGCGTCCGAGCACGAGCGACCAGCCCGAGTCGAACCCCGCGCCCTCGAAGCGATAGGCGACGTCGAGCCGGAACATGTCGCCCGACGCGAGCCGGCTCGGGCCCAGGCGGATGCCGAACCCGGCGTCGGCGCCGGTGCGGCGCACCTCGCCGTCGTACCACGCGCCGCCCGCCTCGGCGAACGCGCCGAGCGCCACGCCCAGGACGTTCCACAGGTCGTCGGCCACGGTGAAGCGGTACTCCGCGCCCGCGAGCCAGGCACGATCACCGGTGAAGGCGTGCAGCGGGTACGCCCGCAGGCCGTAGCTCAGGCCGATGTCGAACTCCGCGCCGGGAAGCTGGTTCTTCTGCCAGCCGCCGAAGCCGCCGGCGACGATGCTGTGGCGCAGCCCGGGCTGCAGCAGCACGCGCCCCCGGATCACGGCGGTGGCGGAGTCGAGCCCCACGTCGTCCACGAGCCCCGACAGGCCGCCCTCGAGCCGCAGCAGTCCCGTGGGGATGCGCGCGCCGGCACTGCCCGAGAGCGCGAGCCCCAGGCCGTCCCGCTCGTAGCCGAACGCGCGCGGGGCGGCGAGGACGCCCAGCCGCAGGGTGAGGCTGAGCGACTGGTCCTCCTCGCGCAGGAAGGTCTCCGTGTTGCGCGTCACGGCGAACCGCGCGCGGGACCACTCCACGTACGGGCCCGCCGCGCCGGTCACGGTGCGCGGGAACGGCTGGCCCTCGATGGGCTGCGGCACGAAGTCGTCGCGCCGCACCTGGCCCAGCACGCCGACCCGCGTGTAGCCGCGGGGCGACGCCGAGAACGCGTGCGCCACGTCGGCGCGCAGGAGGGCGTAGCGGCGGCGGAGCGTCTCGGACGGCGTCGGGTCGCCGTCGCGGAAGCGCAGCACGTCGCCGTCGAAGTTGTTCGCCTCGAGGCCGTACGCCCAGCGGCTGGAGAGCGAGAAGAACGGCTGGCCGATGGTGCCGAGCAGCGAGCGGCCGTCGGAGCGCACGTCCGCCTGCGCGGTGATCCCGATGCGGTTGGCGATGAGCCGCGGCTGCCGGTACGCCAGGAGCCACGACGTGCGGTCGGGCGTGCTGCGATAGCGCGCGCCCGCCAGGGCACCCGCGCCGAGGAAGTTGACCTCGGAGACGCCGAAGGCGAACGCCGTCTGCCCCGCCGCGGCACTGATGTCGATGATGAGCGACGTGCTCCAGCCGTCCTGGGTGTGCACCCGCAGCAGGAGCTTGTCCCGCACGCGCAGCGTGTCGATGATCACGCGGCGGAAGATGCCGAGCCGGCGGAGGTTGCGCGCCGTCTCGGCGGCGAGGGCGGAGTCGAACGGCATGCCGGCGGCGAGCAGCACCTCGCGCCGCACCACGGTCTCGCGCGTCGTGACGTGCAGCGCGCGCATCGTGTTCCCCACCACGCCGAACTCGCCCTCGTTGAAGACGTCGTCGCGCAGGATGACGACGCTGTCGATCAGGGGGAGGGGCAGGCCCGTGGCGCTGTCGATGGCGACGGGCGTCTGGGCCGCCATCGGGGCGGCGAGCACGAGCGCGAGCAGCGCGAGGCGGAACGGGCGGATCAGGGGGCCGGCGCGTCCGAGAGCAGGTCGGCGACGCTCGCCAGCACGCGCGCGGGCGCGATGCCGCTCGTGGCGAGGTCCTCGTGGCGGAACTTGCCCGTGGCGACGGCCCACGCCGTGCAGCCGGCGCGCTGCGCGCCCTCGACGTCGGACCAGAGGTCGTCGCCCACCATCACGATGTCGGCCGGCGGCACCCCGTCGAGCCCCAGGCTCTCCACCGCCGCGCGGAAGAACGACGCGCTCGGCTTCCCCGCCACCAGCGCCTCGCGCCGCGTCGCGTACTCGAGCGCCGCCACGAACGGCCCGGCGTCGAGCACCAGCCCGCCGTCCTTGCGGTAGTAGCGGTCGCGCGAGCACGCGATGAGCTCGGCGCCGCCCTGCAGCGCGGCGAAGGCGTGCTGCAGCAGGTCGTAGCTCCACTGCGAGCCGAGGTCGCCGACGATCACCGCCTCGGCCGCGCCGCGACTCGGCTCGAGGCCCTCGAGGTCGACGTGCGCGGCGCGCGGCAGCAGCGCGAGCACGCGCCGGTGGCCCCGCTCGCGCGCCAGCCGCGCCGCCGCGAGCGGGGCCGTCCACACCTCGTGCGGCGCCACGGCGATGCCGAACCCCGCAAGGCGGTCCACCAGCATCGCGCGCGAGCGGGAGGTGGTGTTGGAGACGAGCCGGAAGGGGAGGCCGCGCGCCCGCAGCGCGGCGATCGTGTCGGCGGCACCCGGCACGGCGTGCTCGCCGACGTACAGCGTGCCCTCGAGGTCGAACAGGAATGCGGCAACCGGCATGCAGCGGACTTAGTAGCGACCGAGGTAGCGCTCGATCTCCCAGGGGCTCACGTAGGCGTTGTAGGCCTCGATCTCCTTCTCCTTCGCCTCGATGAAGCGCTCGGTGATGTGCTCGCCCAGGGCGGCCTTCACCACGTCGTCCTTCTCGAGGAACTCGATGGCCTCGTGCAGGTCGCGCGGCAGCTCGTCGATGCGGTACTTCCGCCGGTCCCGGTAGCTCATGCGGAAGATGTTGCGGTTCACCGGCTCGCGGCACGGCAGCCGCTGCTCGATGCCGTCGAGCCCGGCGGCCATCTGCACCGTGAGCGCGAGGTACGGGTTGGACGCGGGATCGGGCTGCCGCAGCTCGCAGCGCGTGCCGAGCCCGCGGCGGTCGGGGATGCGCACGAGGGGCGAGCGGTTGCGCGCGCTCCACGTCACGTTCACCGGCGCCTCGAACCCCGGCACGAGCCGCTTGTAGCTGTTGATGAGCGGGTTGGTGATGGCGCAGAAGCCGCGCGCGTGCTGCAGCAGCCCCTCGATGTAGTGCAGCGCGGTCGCGGAGAGCCCCAGCTCGGCGTCCGGGTCGCTGAAGGCGTTCACGCCCGGCGCGCTGAACAGCGACTGGTGCGTGTGCATCCCGCTGCCGTGCACGTTCTGGATCGGCTTCGGCATGAACGACGCCACGAAGCCGTGCCGGTTGGCCACCTGGCGCACGAGCATCTTGAACGTCGTGAGGTGGTCGGCGGTGGTGAGCGCGTCGGCGTAGCGGAAGTCGATCTCGTGCTGGCCCGGCGCCACCTCGTGGTGCGCCGCCTCCACCTCGAAGCCCATCAGCTCGAGCACGTCCACGATCTCGCGGCGGATCTCCTCGCCCTTGTCCACCGGCCCGAGGTCGAAGTACGACGCGTAGTCGTGCGTGACGGTGGTGGGCGCGCCGTCGGCCGACTTCTCGAACAGGAAGAACTCCGCCTCGCAGCCCGCCATCATCTCGAAGCCCAGCGACTTCGCGCGCGCCATCTGCCGCTTGAGCGTGTTGCGCGGGCAGCCGTCGAAGGGCGTGCCGTCGGGGTTGTGGATGTCGCACAGCAGGCGCGCGATGCGCGCCCCCTGCTCCTCGTACGGCAGCACCCGGAACGTCGCGAGGTCGGGCCGCAGGAGCATGTCCGACTCCTCGATCCGCACGAAGCCCTCGATGGAGGAGCCGTCGAACATCAGCTCCCCGTCGAGCGCCTTCTCGAACTGGCTCGGCGGCACCTCGACGTTCTTGTTGATGCCGAGGATGTCGGTGAACTGGAGGCGGAGGAAGTCGACCCCGAACCGGTCGGCGAGCTCGCGCACGTCACCCTTGCGGGCGCCGTCGAGGTCGGTCGGGAAGCCCTCGAGGCCCGGCCGCTCGGTGCGGCGTGCCCGTCCTGTAGCCATGCGATATCCTTGGGAGGAGCGAGCCTACGCGAGGCTGTCGAGCAGGTTCCACAGCTCGACGGCGCTGAACTCGGAGAAGCGGACGAGCATCTCGGTGTCGCCCCACTCCGCGAAGATCCAGCCCGTGGAGCGCACCGCCTCGCCGTCGTCCCGCACGAAATGCAGCCGGCCCTGCAGCGGTCCCTTCGCGCCCTCGGCGCGCGGATGGAGGCGCGTCTCGAGCAGGACGTCCCACTGGATGTCGCCCCGCTGCAGGCCGCCGAGCACCCGGCCGGCGGGGGCGGCGCCGGATGTGGCGGGCGCCGGGATGTGCGGTGATGCCATCGGACCTCCGTGTGCCGCGGGCGTGTGCCGGAGTGCTAGGACGCTAATACGCCCCCGGGAGCATCGCCAGCGCTCCGGTGCCGGGAAACCCGCCGCGGGATTACATTTGCGCGCCTCATGACCCCCGACGCGATGACCGACTCCGCCCCCGCCTCCACGCCCGTCGCCTGCCCCGGTTGCGGTGCCTCCGCCCACGGCCGGTTCTGCCCCGAGTGCGGCACGCCGCTGGCGCCGCGCGCCTGCCCGCGCTGCGCCACGGCACTGCGCGCCGGCGCGCGCTTCTGCCATCGCTGCGGCGCGTCCGCGACGGGCGCGGTGGGCGGCGCGCCCCCCGCGAGCACCGGCGCCACGAACCGCACGCCGTGGCTCTTCCTCGGGCTCCTGCTGATCGCGGTGATCTCGGCCGTCACCTGGACGGGCATCAACAAGAACAACCCGCCGGCCGCGCCGCTCATGCCGAATGCCGGCAACGCCGGCGAGGCGCCGTCCGCCGGCGGCGCCGGGGCGGCCGGCGGGCCCTCGAACGTCGACATCGCCAGCATGACGCCCGAGGAGCGCTTCAACCGCCTCTTCGATCGCGTGATGCGCTCGATGGCGGGCGGCGACACCGCCGCGGCGCAGCAGTTCGCGCCGATGGCGATCATGGCGTACGGCATGCTGCCCGCGCACAACGCCGACCTCCGCCTGCACGTGGCGCTCGTCCAGCTGGCGACGGGCAACGTGCCGGCGGCGCGCGCCGTGGCCGACACCATCCTCGCGCAGAGCCCCGATCACCTCTTCGGCTACATCGTGCGCGCCGAGGCCGCGCGGACCGCCGGGGACGCGGCCGCCGAGAAGCAGGCGAGGGCCGACTTCGCCGCGAAGGTCGCCGCCGAGACGGCGCGCGCCGACCGGCCGGAGTACCGCGAACACCAGTCGCTCATCGACGAGTACAGGACCGCGCCATGACCACCACGCTCCGCGTCGCCCACAGCCCCGATTCCGACGACGCGTTCATGTTCTACGCGCTCGCCGACGGCCACATCGAGACCGGCGACCTGCGCTACGTGCACGAGCTGCAGGACATCGAGTCGCTCAACCGCCGCGCGCTGTCGGGCGAGCTCGAGATCACCGCGGTGTCGGTGCACGCCTACGCCCACATCGCCGACAGGTACGCCTTCCTCTCGAGCGGCTCCTCCATGGGCGACGGCTACGGCCCGCGCCTCGTCGCGAAGACGCCGGCCCCGGGCGACGCACGCACCGCGCTCCGCGGGAGGAAGGTCGGCATCCCCGGCACCCTCACCACCGCGTGGCTCGCGCTGCAGCTCTACCAGCCCGACGTGGTGCCGGTGGTGCTGCCGTTCGACGAGATCGAGGACGCCGTGGCGCGCGGCGAGGTGGAGGTGGGCCTCCTCATCCATGAAGGGCAGCTCACCTTCCAGGACCAGGGGCTGCACCTGTGGGAGGATCTCGGCGTCTGGTGGATGCGCGAGACCGGCCTGCCCCTGCCGCTCGGCGGCAACGTCGTGCGTCGCGACCTCGGGCCCGACGTCATCAACCAGGTGGCCCGCGACCTCCGCGCGAGCATCGAGTACGGCCTCGCGCACCGCCAGGAGGCACTCGCGCACGCCAGCCGCTTCAATCGCGGCATCGGCGCGGAGCGCACCGACACCTTCGTCGGCATGTACGTGAACGAGTGGACGGTGGACTACGGCCCGCGCGGCCGGCAGGCGGTCCAGCTGCTGCTCGACCGCGCCTTCGCGGCGGGCCTCATCCCCGCCCGGGTGGCCGTCGAGTTCGTGGACGGCCGCGACTGAGGTCTGGCGCGACCCCTGCACTTGGGGGACGGGGAGGCCGGTTTTCCGGCCGTCAGCTCGAGGTTCGGGGGCTGATTCGACCCGTGGAGAGGCCACAAGTCGATGTCATTTCACCATCTAGAGCGTTCTGACTCGTTGCACGGGGAGTCTGGCGTCTTGCAGGAGCATCACGTGAGCGGTCTGGTGCCCAGCGACGGCCCCACCACCATCCTCGTCGTCGACGACGAAGAGCAGGTCCGCACGACCATCGGCCGGTACCTCGAGCAGCAGGGGTACGAGGTGGCGATGGCCCTGACGGGCGAGCAGGCCCTGGGCATCGTGCGCCGGCAGAAGATCACGGGCATGCTGCTCGACGTGGACCTGCACGGGGCGAACGGCATCGAGCTGGTGCCGAAGCTGCTCGAGATCGAGCCGGCGCTCGCCATCCTGATGCTGACCGCGATCAACGACGCCACCACCGCCACGCTCTGCATGCAGCGCGGCGCCACCGACTATCTCGTCAAGCCCGTCGACCTCGAGCACCTCGGCCGCGCCATCCAGCGCGCGCTGCTGCGGCGCCACACCCTGCTCGAGGACCAGCGCCTCAACCGCTGGCTGCGCGACGAGGTCGTGCTCCGCTCGGCCGAGCTGCGCATGGAGCGCGAGAACCTCGAGCGCATCTCGGTGGCCACGCTCGAGGCGCTCGTCAACGCGCTCGAGGCCAAGGACCCCTACATGCGCGGCCACTCCGCGCGCGTCGCCGACCTCTCGGCCATGGTGGCGGCGGAGCTCGACCTGAGCGACGAGGAGATCGAGCTCGTCCGGACCGCCGGCCGCCTGCACGACATCGGCAAGATCGGCATCCGCGAGGAGATCCTGAACAAGCAGGGCCCGCTCACCGACGAGGAGTACGCGCAGGTGAAGCAGCACGTGCTCGTGGGCTCGCAGATCCTCGCGCCGCTGGTGCACCTGAAGCACGTCATCTCCTCGGTGCGCAGCCACCACGAGCGCTGGGACGGCTTCGGCTATCCCGACCGGCTCGCCGGCGACGCCATACCCCTCGGCGCCCGCATCATCGGCGCGGTGGAGATCTTCGACGCGCTCACCACCTCGCGCCCGTACCAGGAGAAGATGCCCGCCGACACCGCCATCGAGCGCATGCGCGACCTCGCCGGCTCGGTGCTCGACCCGCGCGTGCATCGCGGCCTCGAGGCCGTGATCCGGCGGCGGCAGGCGTTGACGTTCCTGGACGATTCGGAGAAGTAGCGAGCGACTGGAACGAGAAAGGGCTCCGAGCGATCGGAGCCCTCTGCATTCAGGGAGCGCCTGTCGTCCGCCTCGCCTCTACAGCTGCACCCTCGGCACCGCCCGCTCCCCCTCGTCGGTGATCTCCCACAGCTCCGCTGGCGTCGCCTTGGCGAGCCCCGCCACGAGATTCGTCGGGAACTGCGCCTGCTTCGTGTTGTACTGCGTCGCGGTGTCGTTGTAGAGCTGGCGCGCGAAGCCGATCTTGTTCTCGGTGCTGCCGAGCTCTTCCTGCAGCTGCAGCACGTTGGCCGACGACTTGAGCTCCGGGTAGCTCTCCGCGAGCGCGAAGAGCTTCCCCACCGCCTGCGTCAGCTCGCCCTCCGCCTTCGCGGTGGCCGCCACCCCGGTGGCCGCGAGCGCCTTGGCGCGGGCGGAGATGACCGCCTCGAGCGTGCCGCGCTCGAACTCCATGGCGCCCTTCACCGTGTTGACGAGGTTCGGGATCAGGTCGTGCCGCCGCTTGAGCTGCACGTCGATCTGCTTCCAGGCGTTCAGCACCTGGTTCTTCAACGAGATGAGCCCGTTGTAGGCGCTCATCACCCAGAGCGCCACCACGACCAGCAGGACGAGCAGGACGATGCCCATGCGCGGCGTCACTCCCCTTCGAGCAGGCGCCCGAGCGCCTGCCGGACGGCATCGGTGATGGCGGGCTCGCCCGCCGCGAGGCGGAGGGCCGGGTGGTGCTCGTCGACCAGCAGCTCCACGCCGGGCGCCACGACGAGGCGGCGGCACGAGGTGCCGTGGTGCCCGTTCGACGTGGGCGGCTGCAGCCACTGCTGCATCGCGCGGCCCACCTTGCCGCGTCCCGCGCCCGCGGGCCGCAGGAGCGGCAGGCGGTCGGCCGGCGGCAGCGAGGCGCCAAGGACGCTCGCGACGCGCCGCTCGATGACGTCGCCCGTCAGTCCGGCGAACTCC
>DASUOW010000357.1:0-2922 GCA_036276435.1 Gemmatimonadales bacterium | reverse complement strand
AAGCCGCCGGCCACGGGCGGCCGGGTGAGGCGCAGCCGCAGCGCGGCGAGGCACACCGCGAGATAGGTCAGCAGCAGCGCCATGCTCGCCACCACCGCCAGCGCCTTGAATCCGCCGGAGAGGCCGAACGCCAGCGTGAGGCCGGCGAACACCATGATCGACACCCACGGCGTGTGGAAGCGGGGATGGACTCGGCTCAGGGCGCGCGGCAGGGTGCCGCTCTCCGATGCGGGCAGGAACGTGCGTGGGGTGCAGATCATGTCGGCCGCGAGCATGCCGAAACCCGAGATGGCCGTGCCGACGACGATCAGGTTGCGGCCCGCCGTGCCGGCCAGCCGGGCGGCCACGTCGGCGAGCGGGGTGGATCCGCCCGACGCGAGGTCGCTGCCCAGCACGCCCTGCGCCACCAGCTGCAGGATCACGTAGAGCAGCACGATGGCCCCGGCGCCGCCGAACACGCCGCGCGGCACCGTGCGGGCGGGGTCGCGGATCTCGCCGCTGGGCGAGAGCGCCGATTCCACGCCGCCGAACGCGAAGAACAGCACCAGCGTCCCGGCTCCCAACTGGGCGAAGGTGGGCCAGGCGGGCCACGCGAGGTTGGACCAGCGCACCGCGAAGAGGCCCACGACCGCCAGCAGCAGCAGCGGCACCATCTTGCCGACCGTGGTCACCACGGCGAGCCGCGTGCCGTGCCGCACGCCACGGACGTTGATCGCGGCGAGGCCGGCGAACAGCAGCACCAGCGCGAGGGCGCGCGGGAGGCCGCCGGCGAGGGTGGGCACGCCGATCGCCACCGCATCGAGCATCACGTGCGCGACAGCCGCGTCGGCGGCGGCCGCGTAGGCGACGGTGTAGACGCCCCACGCCACGAACCCCGCCATCGGGCCGAACGCCTCCTCGATGTAGGTGACCGCGCCGCCCGAGCGCGTCACCCGCGTGCCGATCTCGACGAAGCAGGTGAGGACGAGCAGGATCAGCGCGCCGCACACGAGGTACGCCAGCACCGCGGCGGGGCCGAGGATGATGGCGACCGCGGCGGGCAGCGCGAAGATGCCGGCGCCGATCGTGAGGTTGAGGACGTTCGCGCCCAGGGCCCAGGGTCCGATGGCGCGCTCGAGGGACTGCTCCGCGTCGTGGCGGGCCGGCGCCGGCGTGGTCAACGCGTCGCCTCCAGCGAAGCGCGCTCGGCCACCACCGAGTCCCGCTGCGCCCGGAACGGCTCGTCGGGTGCGGTGCGCAGCGTGAGGTAGTGATCGTAGGCCGCACGCGCTCCCGCGCTGTCACCGACCAGCGCCGCGAGACGGCCCTCCTGGCGCAGGAAGGCGGGCAGGGTCCAGAGGTAGCCCGGGTAGTAGTTGTTCTCCCGGCGCCGGATCGCGGCGAGTGCACGGGGCAGGTCGCCCTGCGCCTCGCGCAGCCGCGCGATGGTCCAGTTGGCCGCCACGACCGGGACGGCGGGTGGCCCCAGCGTCAGCCAGCGGGGCCCGTCCCGCATGAGCGCGTCGAGCGCCTCGAGACGCGAGCCTGCGGTGCGATCCCGTCCGTTCTCCAGCATCGCCTCCAGCAGCAGCGGACAGATCCGCATCTCGATCGGGCCCCAGAGATGGGGCGGCAGGGGCGGTGCATCGAGCGCCGCGAACTCGCGCAGCTGGCGGATCGCCCGACGCGTCGTGCTGCTGTCGCCCATGTCGACACGGAGAAGCTCCACGAAGCAGTCCCGGATCGGCGGCCACTCCAGCGGTGCGCCTTCGCTTCGGTAGCGATGCAGTTCGGGATCGTCACCCGCGGTCATGGCCAGGGCCTGCGCGCGGTACGCCGGCTCGACCATGCTCTGGGTCGTGAGGTGAGCCACGTTCCACGCCTCGCCTCCCCCGTCCAGCGGCGAGAACGTGACGAGCCGCCCCTCGGCGAACGCGACGGCCCGTTCCCCGAGCCACGCCGAGTTGCGCTGCCGATCCGTGGCACCACGTCGCCGCAGGGTCTCGTTGGCCCACCGGGCATCCGCCAGCGGGAGGCCGACCTGCACGCTGTGCAGCGACAGCTTCACCGCCTGATGGAAGAAGTTGATGCCGGTGGAATCGCCGTCCTGCGAGCGCCAGCGACGGGCCGCCGCGCTGTCGCCCATCAGCACCGCCGCCGACCACAGCGTCGTCGCGTCCGCGAAGCCCTGCCGCACCGGCGCTTCCATGGCCGCCATCAGGCGCCGGGTGGTCACCGGGTCGCTGGCGCGCGTGGTCAGGAAGAGGCGGGCCTGCACGGCCGGCGCGAAGCCGGAGTCGAGGGCCACGGCGCGGTCGAGCGCCTCGGCGGCCCGCCGCGGCCAGTCGGGGATGCTGGCGACGGCCCCGTATTGCGCGAGCCCGTAGCCCAGCTGCAGCCACTGCTCCGGACTGTCGGGCGCGCCGGCCGCCGCCCGCTCGGCCTGCGCGATGATCTCGGCGTGGCTGGATGGCCCGGGATAGTTGGGGCCGACGAACGTCATGCTCCGGAGCAGGGCGACGTCGCGCGTGCTCAGCCGCTCGCGCAACCGCCAGACGGTGGCGATGGCGCGCAACCCCTCGACGCGGGACACCGACCCGATGAGGGGATTCGTCTTGACGAGGCCGAAGACCGCCTGGACGAAGTTCGAGTCGCGGCCGAGCGCCCGGCCGTAGAGGTCCATCGCGGTGTCGTACTCGCCGCGACGATACGCCTTCTGTCCTGCGAGGTAGTCCTGCAGGGCCTCCAGCGAGGTGGTGGCGAGTCCGTCGAGCCGCTCGCGTTCCTCGCCCGCCTCGAGGCTCAGCAGGCGCGCCGTGAGGCGGTTCACCAGCACCGCCACGCTGTCGGGCGCCCCGGCCACGGAGCCGTTGGCGACGACGGCGCCATCCGAGACGCGGAGCAGCGTGCCGCTGAGCGTCAGCTCCGTGGGGGTGGCGACCA
>DASUOW010000356.1:0-7836 GCA_036276435.1 Gemmatimonadales bacterium | reverse complement strand
GCCGGATTCCCTGGATCAACTGCTATCCGGTCTACGGGGCCATCGACCGCGGACTCGTGGAGATGCCGGCGTCGGTGGTGAGCGGCACGGCGAGCGAGCTGAACGACCTGCTCGCCGCCGGGGAGCTCGACGTGAGCGTGGTGTCGGCCGTGGAGTACGCCCGTGACGCGGCCCGCTACCACCTGCTGCCGGAGCTCGCCGTCAGCTGCGACGGGGCGGTGCACAGCGTGAAGCTCTTCTCGCGCCGGCCGCCGGAGGAGCTCCACGGGGCGACAGTGCTCCGCACGGCCTCCTCGCGCACCTCGGTGCTGCTGCTGGAGATCCTCTGCCGCCATCGGTGGGAAGTGACACCCAACTTCGCCACGGTGCGCGCCGAGGCGTCCGACCTCGATGCCCTCGGCGGCTTCCCGCACGACGCGGTGCTCGTCATCGGGGACGCGGCGCTCGCGCTCGACGCGCGGCGGCTCTATCCCTGGAGCGTGGATCTGGGCGAGGCGTGGAAGCTCTGGACCGGGCTCCCGTTCGTGTTCGCGGTCTGGGCCGCGCGGCGCAGCGCCGACCAGGCGCGCGTGCGCGAGGTGCACGCCCGGCTGCTCGAGTCTCGGGCGTGGGGCCTGCAGCACCTCGACGTCCTCGCCGACCAGGCGTGGGCCACCACCGGCGTGCCGCGGGAGACGTGCCGCGCGTACCTCGGGGACCTGGATTACGGCTTCTCGTACCGGCATCTCGCCGGCCTGACGGATTTCTTCCGGCGCCTCGCCCAGGACGGGCTGGTGCCGGACGGCAGCTTGAGCTTCATCAGCGCGGCCTAGCAACGGGCGTCCCATGACCATCGATCGCAGCAGCCCCGAGTTCCGGAACTACCTCGACCTGTACCGGCACGCCCCGCTCCTCGAGCTGGGCGCGCTGGCCGACGCGGAACGGTGGCGCAAGCATCCCGACCCGGTCGTGACGTACATCATCGACCGGAACATCAACTACACCAACGTCTGCGTGGCCGACTGCGGCTTCTGCGCCTTCTTCCGGCGCCCGAAGCACGGCGAGGGCTACGTGCTGTCGTTCGAGGAGATCGGGAAGAAGATCGACGAGTGCAAGGACGTCGGCGGCGTGCAGATCCTGCTGCAGGGCGGGCACAACCCGTACATCCCGTTCGAGTGGTACCTCGAGCTGATGCGCTACATCAAGCGCAACCACCCGATCCACATCCACGGCTTCTCGCCATCGGAGGTGGTGTTCTTCAGCGAGCGGTTCCGGCTGCCCGTGGCCGAGGTGATCCGCGAAATGCGTGCGGCGGGCCTCGACAGCATCCCCGGCGGCGGCGGCGAGATCCTCGTGGACGCCATCCGCAAGCGCGTCGCCCCGAAGAAGGCCCAGACGGACGAATGGCTCGGCGTGCAGGAGGAGGCGCACCGGCAGGGCATGCGCACCTCGGTCACGATGATGTACGGCATGGGCGAGACGGACGAGGACCGCCTCGAGCACCTCTTCCGCGTGCGCGAGGTGCAGGCGCGCACCGGCGGCTTCACCGCGTTCATCTGCTGGCCGCTGCAGCCCGAGGGCACGCCCGAGATGTCGCACTTCCAGAAGACCGACGCGGTGACGTACCTGCGCACGCTCGCCATGGCGCGCCTCATCCTCGACAACGTGGCCAGCCTGCAGTCGTCCTGGGTCACGATGGGGCACAAGGTGGGGCAGGTGGCGCTCCGCTTCGGCGCCAACGACTACGGCAGCCTGATGATGGAGGAGAACGTGGTGTCCGCGGCCGGGACCACGTTCCGCACCACCATCGCCGAGATCGAGCGCAACGTCAGCGACGCGGGCTTCACGCCGCGGCGGCGCCGGCAGGACTACTCGCTGGTGCCGCTGGAGGCCGTGGCGGCGTAGCCGATGGCGACCCGCGTCGGCGTCGGCTACGACTCGCACCGGTTCGCGCCGGGCCGCCCGCTCATTCTGGGCGGGGTCACGATTCCCCATCCCGTGGGGCTCACCGGGCACTCCGATGCCGACGCGGTGGCCCACGCGCTCACCGACGCCATCCTGGGCGCGGCGGCGTGCGGCAGCATCGGCGGCCTGTTTCCCGACTCCGATCCACGGTGGAAGGGCGCCGACTCGATGGTGCTGCTGCACGAGGCCTACGCGGTCGTGAAGCGGAAGGGCTTCGCCTTCGTGCAGTGCGACATCACCGTCATCGCCGAGGCGCCGAAGGTGGGGCCGCACGCGGGCGCCATCGCGGCCAGGCTCGCCGAGATCCTCGAGGTGTCGCCCGAGGACATCGGGATCAAGGGCAAGACGAACGAAGGCATGGGCTTCGTCGGTCGTGGCGAGGGAATCGCCGTGATCGCCGTCGCCACCGTGGAGGGACGCTGATCGAGGGCGTGGTCGGCTGGCTGACCACCCTGCCGCCGTCGGCGGTATACGTCGTCCTCGCGGTGCTCGCGTTCGTCGAGAACGTCCTTCCCGTCGTGCCCGCCGACGTGGCCGTCGCCCTCGGCGCCTTCCTCTCGCAGCGCGGCACCACCGCGCCGCTGCCGGTCTTCCTCGTGGTCTGGATCGCGAACGTGGGCGGGGCGGCGGCCGTGTACTTCGCCGCTCGACGCCTCGGCCGGCCCTTCTTCGCGACGCCGCTCGGCCGGAGGCTCGTCTCGCCCGGGGGGGTGGCGCGGCTCGAGCGCGAGTATCTCCGCTTCGGCGTCGCGGGCATCTTCTTCGCGCGCTTCCTGCCCGGCATCCGCGCGGTAGTGCCGCCCTTCGCCGGCATCTTCGGGCTGTCGACGTGGCGCACCATGCTGCCGGTGGCCGTGGCGTCGGGCATCTGGTACGGCGGCATCACGCTGCTCGGCGTCTCCCTGGGGGGATCGTGGGAGGCCATCGCCGGTGCGCTCACCCGCCTCAATCAGGTGCTCGCGGTCGTGGCGGGATTCGCGATCCTCGCCGTCGTCGTGATCATCCTGCGGAAGCGCCGCGGCGTCGCCGAGGAGCCCGTGGTTCGCTCGGCGCAGGATGCGCTGGAGGGGGCGGCCGAGGCCGAGGGGGTCGATCCAGCCCATGCCGCCCGCCTGGTGCTCGAGATCGCCTACGGAGAGGAGGGCCTCACGCCGGGACAGCGCCAGGCCGTCGCACGTCACCTGCGCGAACGCTGGGGGCTGCCGGTCCAGGCCGAGCGTCCTGTCACGCGCCGGGCTGGACGCCTGTCCTCCCTCGCTCCACGACTCCGCGAGCGGTTCAGCACGGGCCGGCGACTCGCGCTGATCGAGGGCGTCTGGCAGGCGGCGTTCGCGGGAGGCGACCTTCCCGACGAGGAAGCGTGGCTCATGACACGCGCCGGCGAGCTGCTCGGATTCTCCGCCAACGAGATCGAGGCGATCCGCGCCCGCCTGCGTGCGGCGGGACGGGCATAGGCGCGCCATGACGTCCCCTGCGGCGATCCGCGGCGAGATCAGCCACGACTTCTGGCTCGAGGGCTTTCGCGACCATCTGTCGCTGGAGGCGGGCAGCAGTCCGCATACCGTCGAGTCGTATCACCGCGATCTCATGCGGCTTGGCGAGTTCGCGCTCACCAGGGGCATTCGTTCACCGGCGAAGCTCACCCGGCCGCTGCTGCGCGACTTCGTGTTCCTCCTCAAGGATCTGGGCCTAAGTCCGGCCACGATCCGGCGATCCGTGTCGGCGATCCGGACCTACTTCAGGTTCCTGCTGGCTGAGGGGCGGGTGTCCGTCGATCCGTCCGACCGGCTGGAGAGTCCCGCGCGCTGGAGGAAGCTGCCGGAAGTGCTCACCGTCCCGGAGATCGAGGCCATGCTCGCGGCCCCGGGCGTGGACGATCCACTCGCGTGGCGCGATCGTGCCCTGCTGGAACTGGGGTACGGCGCGGGGCTCCGCGTGTCGGAACTGTGCGGGCTGACACTGCAGGACCTGCTGCTTGACGAGGGGCTCGTGCGCGTCTTCGGCAAGGGCGGCAAGGAGCGGCTGGTGCCGCTCGGGCGGCAGTCCATCGGCGCCATCTCGGTCTACCTGCACAACGTGCGGCCGGCGCTCGACAAGGGCCGGTCGAAGGGCCACGTGCTGCTCAATGCGCGCGGCGAGCCGCTCTCGCGCGTCGGCGCATGGGGCGTGGTGAAGAAGGCCGCCGAGCGGGGCAACGTGCCGCGCCGGGTGACGCCGCACACCCTCCGGCACAGCTTCGCCACCCATCTCCTCGAGGGAGGCGCCGACCTGCGCGCCGTGCAGGAGATGCTCGGTCACGCCGACCTCTCCACGACGCAGATCTACACGCACGTCGATCGCGAGTACCTCCGGTCCGTGCATCGCCAGTTCCACCCGCGCGCATGAGTCGTCGTCCGTTCGCCACCCTTGGAAGGATCGCGGGCGTCGTCCTGCTGGCGGGATGTGCGCACTACACGCCGCAGCCGCTCGACCCGCCCGCCCTGGTCGAGGAATGGCGCAACCGCACCCTGGCCGACACGTCGCTCCTGCGCGCCGTGTCGGAACGTGCCGGGCCGCCCGAAGGCGGCACCTGGACGTCGGCGCAACTGGCGGTGGCGGCACTGCTCAGGCATCCGGACATCGCGGAAGCACGCGCGCTCGTCGACGCTGCGCGTGCCGGCGAGATCACCGCCGGAGCGAGGCCGCAGCCCGGCGTGACCGGCGAACTGGGCCGCGCGACGGATCCGGGTCCCTTCGAGTCGCCGTGGTTCGGCAGCGTCAGCGTCTCGGTGAGGATCGAGCTGGGCGGCAAGCGCGGGGCACGTATCGCGGCGGCGCGCGCGCGGACGGCCCGCGCCACCGTGGACGCGGCCGCCGCCACCTGGGCCGTCGCGCTCCGCACCCATGAGGCCCACGCCGCCGCCATCGCCGCCGAATCGCTTGCCGCGAGCGTGCAGGGCGAGTGGACCCGCCGGGAGGCGGCGCTCGCCTCCGCCCGGCGGCGGCTGGAGGTGGGCGAGGCCGCCGGCGGTGACCTGGCGCGTCTCGCAAGCGAGCAGGCGTCGCTCGAGGTGGAGCGGGTCCGCGTCGAGGGCCAGCGCGAGCGCGCGCGTCAGGACCTCGCGCGGGCCCTCGCTATTCCTCGGGCGCAACTCGGTGACATCGTGGCGCTGGCCGATCGCGTGGACGGCTGCCACGCCACCGCGCAGGCATCGCTCCCCGAGCTGGAGGGCCGCGCGCTGACGCAGCGCGCCGAGGTGGGTGGCGCACTGGCATCCTACGCGGAGGCAGAGGCCCGCCTGCGGCTGGAGGTGGCGCGCACCTGGCCCGACCTGGTGCTGGGCCCGGGCTTCGTCTGGGAGGGCGGCGTGACGCGCTGGAACCTGCTCACGTCGCTGCCCGAGCTGCTGCTGAACCGCAACCGCGGACCCATCGCCGAGGCGACGGCGCAGCGCGAGGCCGCCGGCGTGCGGGTGGAGGCGGCACAGCAAGCCGTTCTTGCCGACGTGGCCACGGCGCGCGCCGCCTGCGCGGGCGCACTGCGCGAGCTGGCGACGGCCGACTCGGCCGTGGGTGCGCTCGCGCGCGAGGCTGCGATCATTTCCGCCGCCGTGGAGCGCGGCGAGCGCGGCGAGCGTGACCGGCTCGGCATGTCGTTGGTGCAGGCGCGCGCGGCGCGAGAGCGGCAGCAGGCTGCCGCGCGCGTCGCCGCCGCAGGACTGACACTCGAGCGCGCCGTCGGCGGGTGGCTGGCGGAGCCGGTGCCGGTGCTCGACACCGGAGGGGAGCAGACACGATGATGCGTTGCGGCATGACCATGCTGGTGCTCGCGAGCCTGGCGATGGCCGGCTGCGACCGCAAGGCCGACGCGGGGAAGGCCGGGGACGACGACGAGGCGCCGGTCTCCTCCCCGAGCCGCCTGCAATCGGTCGATGGCACGGCCATGCTGGTCCTCGACTCCGCCGACGAGCGTCGGCTCGGCCTTGGTGTCGCGGCGCTCACCGCGCGTGCGGTGGCGGCGCAGCTGATGCTGACGGGCGAGGTGGTCGCGGATTCATCCCGTACCGGCATGGTGCGCGCGCCGATCGCCGGCCGGCTCGTGGTACCCGAGGGCGCGCGGTGGCCCGCGTTCGGCGAGCTCGTGCGTGCCGGGCAGGTGGTGGGCCAGGTCTCCGACGCTCGACCGCTCGCGGTGGCGGCGGGTGGCGTGGTGACGCGCGTCGGTGCGCGCCCGGGCGAGATGGTCGATGCGGGTCAGGCCCTGCTGGCGATCACCGACTTCTCGTCGCCGCTGGTGCGCGTGGCGTGGTCCTCGGATGCCCCGGCGACGCCGCCGTCGCGGATCACGGTGCGCAGCGTCGATCGCGAGGAGACGCCGGTCGAGGCGCGCCTCGAAGGAGCGGCGCTCGAGGTCGATCCGCTCACCCGGCTGCCGGCGTGGCTCTATCGCGTGACGCGACCGTGGCCCGGCGCCCGCCCCGGACTGCCGGTGTCGGCGGCCGTGCCCGTGCCCGGCGAGGGCGGTCGCGGGACGTTCGTGCCGAGTGCCGCCGTCGTGCAGTGGGACGGCCTCATGTGGGTGTTCCGCCGCCATGGGCCGGGGCAGTATGCCCGCGTGCACGTCGGATCCGCACAGCCCGTCGCCGGTGGCTGGCTCGCGTCCGCCGGCACCGGGCTCTCGCCCGGCGACACGGTGGTGGTGCGCGGCGCGCAGGTGCTCCTCTCCGAGGAATTCAAGTCGCGCGTCCGCGTGGGCGACGAGGTCGCGGAGTGAGCCGGCCCGCGGGCCGCGCATGCTGAGGGGCATCGTCACCTTTGCGGTGCGCCAGCCCGGCCTGATCATCGGGGCCGGCATCGCGCTCGTCGCCTACGGCGCCGTCCGGCTGGCGAACGCGGAGCTCGACATCTTCCCGGAGTTCGCCCCGCCGCAGGTGTCGATCCAGACCGAGGCCCCGGGCTTCGCGCCCGACCAGGTCGAGGTGCTCGTCACCAAGCCGATCGAGGACGTGATCAACGGCGTCAGCAACCTCGCCGTGGTGCGGTCGCAGTCGATCCAGGGGCTGTCGGTGATCACCGCCGTGCTGAACCCGGGCACCGACGTCTACCGGGCCCGCCAGGCGCTTTCCGAGCGCCTCGTGGAGGTGGTACCGCGCCTGCCGACGGGCATTCCCGCACCGGTCATCTCGCCGCTGACGTCGTCGTCGAGCACCGTGCTGGTGGCGGGCATCACGTCGACGTCGCGCTCGGCCATCGAGCAGCGCAGCTTCGCGGATTGGACCATCAAGCCCCGCCTGCTCGCCACCCCCGGGGTGGCGAAGGTGGCGATCTTCGGCGGCGAGGTGCGGCAGCTGCAGGTGCAGCTCGACCCGCTGAAGCTGCGCGCGCACGGGGTGGGCCTCGACGAAGTGCTCGCGGCGGCGCGCCGGAGCACGGGCGTGCGCGGCGCCGGGGTCCTGGAGGACGCCAACCAGCGCATCACCATCCGGGCGGAGGGACAGAGCGCCACGCCGGAGGCGCTTGGCGCCACGGTGCTGCGCGAGCGCGGCGGATCGATCCTGCGGCTGCGCGACGTGGCCCGGGTCGCCGTCGGCCCGGCACCCGCCTTCGGCGAGGGGGCCATCGACGGCGAGCGCGGCCTCGTGATCGTCATCTCCGCCCAGCTCGGCGGCAACACCAAGGTGGTGGGCAGGGCCGCCGAGGCCGCGCTGGAGTCGCTTCGGCCCGCGCTGGAGGCGGAGGGACTCGAGCTCCACCCGCCGATCTTCCGACCGTCGAACTTCATCGACCTGGCGCTGCGGAACCTCACCACCTCGCTGCTCCTTGGCGGCGTGCTGGTGGCGGTGATCCTCCTGCTGTTCCTGTTCGATGCGTACGCGGCGGCGATCTCGCTGTCGGCGATCCCGCTGTCCCTGC
>DASUOW010000355.1:0-10142 GCA_036276435.1 Gemmatimonadales bacterium | reverse complement strand
CTGGTCGCCGCGGCTGAACGAGAGCTGCAGGTTGTAGGTCAGCCGCGGATCGAGCAGGAAGCCGCCGAAGCGCAGGCGCAGCCGGCGCACCTGGCCGTTGAAGAGCGTGGGCTCGCCCTCCTCGAAGAAGGCGGTTCCCCACAGCTGCATGCGGAACCGCATGATGAGCTGCATGGTCGAGTCGGCGGCGGTGAACACGATGCCCCGATCGTCGAAGACCACCGCCGACACCTTCGCGTCGGACCGGGCGGGAGTCGTATCGGAGGCGGACGGGGCTACACCTGCCGAGTCCGGCTGCTGCGCGACGGCGGCTGCGGGCAGGGCGAGCCCGGCGAGCACCGCGCGGAGCGCCCGGGCGACGGTGACGGACCATGGCGTTGGCATGGCGCCAAACATCGCCCTAGATCGGGTTTCGTCAACGGGCCGGGCCCGGTGCGATGCAGAAGCGTGCCCCCGGACCCGCCCGATGGCGGCGACCGCCGGCTCTCAGTAGTTGAGCTGGAGCTGGAGCCGGACGAAGTCGGCCGACTGCAGGTTGTCCGGGTTGGCCCCGTCCTCGAAGCGGCGCTCGCCGTGCACGTAGGCCGCGGTCAGTTCGACCGCGCGGAGCACGAGGAACTCGGCGCCGACCTCGAACTCGTTCACCTCGTAGTAGCGCGCGTCGAGCTCGTTCTTCTTGCCGCCCTCGTAGTGCTGCCAGCGTGCGTAGGGGAACAGCACGCGCCCCTCGGGCAGCAGCACCCGGTACGTCGCCTGCACGTAGCCGCCGTCGATCGTGCCGTTCACCGTGGCGTTCCGCGCGGGATCGTAGCGCGGGCCGTCGCCCCAGTTCCATTCGGCGGACAGGCCGATGGGCCGCGGCACCAGGATCGCGCTGAGGGCGACGCGCCGGTCGTCGAAGTCGTAGCCCTCGGGCGCAGCGACACCGGCCGTACGCAGATCGGGGGTGAGGGTGTAAGTGCCGTAGTAGCCTTGCGCGCTCAACTCGAGGATCTGGCCCGCCGGCAGCGTGAAGGGATAGCTCAGGCGCAGGGCCACGTGCTTGTTGTCATTGACCTCCGCGCGGTTGGCCCCCTGCCCGTTGTAGATGCCGCCGCTGAGGATGCCGTAGTCGCCCTCGCCCTTGAAGGAACTGTCGGTCATCTTCCGCAACGTGCGGTGCGCCCGGGTCGATCCCCACACGAAGAAGACGCCCACGTCGCGCTCGCTCGGCACGCCGCTGTTGAGCGCGTCGTCACGATCGAAGGGCAGGCGCACGCCGCTCGACTGCAGGTTCTCGTAGCCGTACGGCACCTTCGCCAGGCCGACGCGGACCCAGGCGTTCTTGCCCTTGTCGAGGAAGATGTCGCCGTACAACTCGCGCATCTGCAGGTAGTTCTGCTGGCTCCCGACGGTGTTGACCAGGTCGATCTCGAACTTGATGTTGATCTGGTCCATCGGCAGCGCGTTGAACACCAGGCGCGAGCGGCGGATGGAGAAGTCCCTCACCCCGCCGATGGCGCGGTCACATGCCGGGCACCCGTAATCGGGGTTGTTGAGCAGCAGGTCGTCGTAGCGGAACTGGGTGTAGCCGCGCAGCGTGAAGCGGTCGTACCAGGCCTGGGGCTTCGGCGCCGGGGCCGGCTGCGAGTCCGCGCGTGGGACCACGGATGTGGAGTCGCGCTGCTGCGCCGAGACGACGACGGGCAGGGCGATGAGTGCGAGAATCCCGAGGCCGGTCCGCGCGAATGTAACGATCCGTGACTTTGGCATGGCGCAAACATCGCTCCGGATCGCGGTTCGTCAACGGTATTGTCACGCGCGTTACGCGTACGTGACAAAGCCGCGACCTTCCGGTGACGCCGTGACTTTGTTTTCCCGCGGTCTGCAGGCCCCCACTCTCTGGAGGAAGTGACGATGCGCCGGACCCGGCTCGGTGTCCTGACTGGTCTCGTGGTGTTCGCGGCCGCCTGCGGCGGCGGCGACAAGGGAGCCGCCCCCGCCGGCGGCGCGCCCGCGGCCAGCGCCACGTCGGCCGCGCTCACCGGTGCGGGCGCCACCTTCCCGAACCCGATCTACCAGAAGTGGTTCGACAGCTACGGCAAGGCGACGGGGGTGCGGATCAACTACCAGTCGATCGGGTCGGGCGGCGGCATCCGGCAATTCACCGAAGGCACCGTGGACTTCGGCGCCACCGACGCACCGATGACCGACGAGCAGATCGCCGCGGTGAACGGGGACGTGCTCCACGTGCCCACCGTGATCGGTGCCGTGGTGCTGACCTACAACCTGCCCGCCCTCGGCACCACGCCGCTCAAGCTCGACGGTGCCGCGATCGCCGACATCTTCCTCGGCAAGATCACGAAGTGGAACGACGCGAAGCTCGCCGCACTCAACCCGGGCGTGGCGCTGCCGGACGCCGACATCATCGTGGTGCACCGGTCGGACGGGTCGGGCACGTCGTTCGTGTTCACCGACTACCTGAGCAAGGTGTCGCCCGAGTGGGCGCAGAAGGTGGGCACGGCGCCGTCGGTGAGCTGGCCCATCGGCCTGGGCGGCAAGGGCAACGAGGGCGTGACGCAGCAGGTGAAGCAGTCCGAGGGGGCCATCGGGTACGTGGAGCTCATCTACGCCCTGTCGAACCGGCTGGCCTACGCCCAGGTGAAGAACGCCGGCGGCCAGTTCGTGACCCCCGACCTCAAGTCGGTCACGGCGGCGGCCGGCAGCGCCACCTTCGCCCCGGACACCGACTACCGGGTCTCGATCACGAACGCGCCGGGCGCGGAGGCCTATCCCATCGCCTCGTTCACCTGGCTGCTGATCAAGCCGGGCCTGGCGGATGCCGCCAAGGCCAAGCAGATCAAGGACTTCCTGAAGTGGATGCTGGCCCCGGAGGCGCAGCGGATCGCCGCCGACCTCAACTACGCGCCGCTGCCGGTGTCCCTGATCCAGATGCTGCAGCAACGCGTCGGCAGCTGAGCGGGACCGGCGCGCCCTCCGACGAGACCCGGCCGGGCATCCGGCCGGGTCTTCGGCGTTGGAGGTGTCACGATTCCTTCACGACCGCCGTGACCTGTTCGTTACAATAGAGTGACGTTTCGTTGCGCCCCGGCCGCTACGTTCCCCGCCCATGACGACGATCCCCGCCGACCTGCGCGCCGCCACGACGCCCGGCACCGACACCGAGCTCGGCCGCCGCAGCCGTGGCGACGTGGCGTTCCGGGCGGTGCTGACGCTCGCGGCCGCCTCGATCCCGGTGCTGCTGGGGTTCCTGATCTGGGAGCTGTGGACCGGGTCGGCGATCGCGCGGGAGCGCTTCGGCGCGAGCTTCGTGACGAGCAGCGCGTGGGACCCGGTGACGGAGCAGTTCGGGGCGCTGCCGCTGGTGTTCGGGACGATCGTGTCGTCGCTGCTGGCGCTCCTGATCGCGGTGCCGCTCTCGCTCGGGGTGGCGATCTACCTGACGGAGTTCGCGCCGCGCGCGGTGCGCCAGCCGATCGCGACGATGATCGGGCTGCTCGCGGCGATCCCGAGCGTGGTGTACGGCCTGTGGGGCATCTTCGTCCTGATCCCCTTCCTCCGCAGCACCATCTTCCCGGCGCTCAAGTCGGGGCTCGGGTTCCTGCCGCTCTTCCAGGGCCCGATCTACGGCCCGTCGATGCTCGCCGCGTCGGTCATCCTCGCCATCATGGTGATGCCCTACATCATGTCGGTATCGCGCGAGGTGCTCGAGGCGGTGCCGAGCGGACAGCGCGAGGCGGCGCTGGGGATGGGCGCCACGCGCTGGGAGGCGGTGCGCACCGCGGTGCTGCCCTACGCGCGCTCCGGCATCTTCGGCGCGATCGTCCTCGGGCTCGGCCGTGCGCTGGGCGAGACGATGGCGGTGACGATGCTCATCGGCAACCGGCACGAGATCGCGGCGTCGCTCTTCGCGCCGGGCTACACCATGGCGGCGGCGATCGCCAACGAGTTCGCCGAGGCCTCCGGCGACCTGCACCTGTCGGCGCTCACCTACGTGGCGTTCGTCCTGTTCGTGGTGACGGTGCTGGTGAACGCCGGCGCGCGGCTCCTCATCTGGCGCGTGGCGCGCGGGTCGGGCGCGGGGAGCCGGGCGCTGTGAACCGCCGCGACGTGCGCCGCCTCAAGAGCAACGTGATGACCGTCGCGGTCATGGCGTGCGTGGTGCTCGCGGTCCTGCCGCTGGTGCTGATCCTCGGCACCCTGATCGCGCGGGGTGCCAGCAGCCTCTCGCTCGACTTCTTCACGAAGATGCCCGTGCCCGCCGGCGAATCCGGCGGCGGCGTGCTCAACGCCATCGTGGGCACGCTGCTGATGGTGGGCACCGCGTCGCTGATCGGCGTGCCCGTCGGCGTCGCGTCGGGCGTGTATGCGGCCGAGTACCCGGGCAGCCGGCTGACGTGGGTGGTGCGGTTCGTGGCGGACGTGCTCAACGGCACGCCCTCGATCGTGATCGGCGTGTTCGCGTGGACGTGGATCGTGGCGAGCCAGAAGCACTTCTCCGGGTTCGCGGGCGCCGCCGCGCTGGCGATCCTGATGGTCCCGATGGTGATGCGCACCACCGAGGAGATGATCAAGCTGGTGCCGCACTCGCTGCGCGAGGCGGCGCTGGCGCTGGGCTACTCGCGCTGGCGCACCACGCTGCAGGTGGTGCTGATGACGGGCCTGCCGGGCGTCGTCACCGGCACCCTGCTGGCGGTGGCGCGCGTGGCCGGCGAGACGGCACCGCTCCTCTTCACCGCCCTCGGCAGCCAGTACCTCGTGACGCGCCTCCGGGAGCCGATGTCCGCCCTGCCCCTCACCGTGTTCAGCTACGCCACCGGCCCCTACGAGGAGTGGCACCGGTACGCGTGGGCCTCGGCGCTGGTGCTCATCCTGCTGGTGTTCGTGCTCAACATCGTCGCCCGCGTGGTGACGAACCGTGCGAGCGCCGGCCATGGTTGAGGCGGTGCGCGAGGTGCCCGGGGCCCGTCCGCCCGCCGCGACGCCGTCGGCGGTGCCGCCGCGCATGGCCACCGACAAGGTCTCGGCGATGTACGGCAAGTACACCGCGGTGAAGGGCGTCACGCTGTCGTTCGCGGCCAACCAGGTGCACGCGCTGATCGGGCCGTCGGGCTGCGGCAAGAGCACCTTCCTGCGCACGCTCAACCGGATGCACGAGATCTCCGAGGGCGGCTGGGTGACGGGCCGGGTGCTGCTCGACGGCGAGGACATCTACGGGCCGAAGGTGAGCGCGATGGCGCTCCGGCGCCGGGTGGGCATGGTGTTCCAGCGCGCCACGGTGTTCCCCACCATGTCGATCTTCGGCAACGTGGCGGCCGGCCTCAAGGTGGACCGGCGCACCGACCGCGGCACGCTCGAGGAGCGGGTGGAGCGGGCGCTGACCCAGGCGGCGCTGTGGGACGAGGTGAAGGACCGGCTGCACAAGAGCGCCACGGCGCTCTCGGGCGGGCAGCAGCAGCGGCTCTGCATCGCCCGCGCGCTGGCGCCGGCGCCCGAGGTGGTGCTGCTCGACGAGCCCACCTCGGCACTCGACCCGATCGCGACGCAGCGCATCGAGGAACTCGCGTACCAGCTCAAGCGCGACTACACGATCATCATCGTGACCCACAACATGCAGCAGGCGGCGCGCATCTCGGACACGACGAGCTTCTTCTACATGGGCACCCTGGTCGAGAGCGGCACGACGCGGCAGATCTTCACCAACCCCGTCGATCCGCAGACCGAGGCCTACATTACCGGACGGTTCGGATGACCTCGGCCCTGACTCCCACGGCGGCACCCTACATGGCCACTCCCCGGCCGACGTTCATGCCCCGATCGGCGCCCACGCCGACCACCGTCGAGCCGGCGATCGTGGTGCGGGACTTCCGCTTCAGCTACGGCAAGCGGGAGATCCTCAAGGGCATCGACCTCGCCATCCCGCGCAAGGCCGTCACGGCGATCATCGGGCCGTCGGGCTGCGGGAAGAGCACCTTCCTGCGCTCCATCAACCGGCTCAACGACCTCACCCCCGGCGCCACCTATCACGGTGAGATCCTCATCGACGGGCGTCCCGTGCTCGGGGCCGGCGTGGACGTGGTGGAGCTGCGCCGCCGGGTCGGCATGGTGTTCCAGCGGCCGAACCCGTTCCCCAAGTCGATCTTCGACAACGTGGCGTACGGCCCCGCGCTCAACGGGCTGGTGGCGCACCGCGACCTGCCGGACGTGGTGGAGCGCTGCCTGCGCCAGGCGGCGCTGTGGGACGAGGTGAAGGACCGCCTCGACGCCCCGGGCACCTCCCTCTCGGGCGGGCAGCAGCAGCGGCTCTGCATCGCGCGGGCCCTGGGCAACCAGCCCGAGGTGCTCCTGATGGACGAGCCGTGCTCGGCGCTCGACCCGATCGCCACCCAGCGGATCGAGGAGCTGATCCTCCAGCTCCGCCGGGACTACACGATCGTGCTCGTCACGCATAACATGCAGCAGGCGGCGCGCATCTCGGACTTCACGGGGTTCTTCCACCTGGGCGAGCTGGTCGAGTTCGCCACGACGGAACGGCTCTTCACCACTCCTGCCGAGCCGCGCACCGAGGCCTACATCACGGGGAGATTCGGATGAACTTCGAGTCGGGTCGGCATTTCCACGAGGAGCTGAACGCGGTGAAGGCCCGCCTCCTGACGATGTCGGGCGAGGCGGAGGCCGCGCTGGGGCTCGCCGTGGAGGCCCTGCTCGAGCGCGACGCCGACAAGGCGCACCAGGTCATCGTCAACGACCGGGTCATCGACAACATGGAGATGGAGATCGAGGAGCAGTGCATCAACCTCCTCGCCCTGCACCAGCCCATGGCGCGCGACCTCCGGATGCTGACCAGCGCGCTCAAGATCTCCAACGACCTCGAGCGGGTCGGCGACCACGCGGTGAACATCGCCCAGTCGGCCGAGCGGCTGGCGGCGGCGCGGGCCATCACGCCGGAGCCCGAGATCGTGGAGATGGCGCGCCTGTCGCGCGAGATGCTCTCGGACGCGCTCGAGGCGTTCATCCGGGGCGACGCGCAGGCGGGCCGCGAGGTGTGCCGCCGGGACGACAAGGTGGACGCGCTGCACAAGTCGGTGTTCCGCATCCTCCTGACGCACATGATGGAGGACCCGCACACCATCGGCTCCGGCATGGAGCTCTTCCTGGTGAGCCGGAACCTCGAGCGCGTGGCCGACCTGGCCACCAACGTGGGCGAGGACGTGGTGTTCCTGGTTGAGGGCAAGTCGATCAAGCATCACTCGGAGGACCGCGGCGAGGCCCGGTCGTCCCGCAGCCTCGTGCCGGAGTGATCGCCTCCGGCATCCTGCCCGAGCCCGACCTGAGCGGCGCGCCGCCCGGCGCCCGCGAGCGCTTCGGCGCCATCGACGTCGGCTCCAACTCCGTCCGCCTGCTCGTCGCCGAGTACGACCCCGTCGCCGGCATCTCCGTCATCGATGAAGTGAAGGACCAGCCGCGGCTCGCCAAGGGGCTCGCGGAGACGGGGCGGCTCGACCCCGTCGCGGTGGACCGCGCCCTCGTGGCGCTCGGCCGCATGAAGACGGTGTGCGAGCGGCGCGGGGTGCGGCGCGTGGCCGCCGTGGCCACCTCGGCGACGCGCGAAGCGTCGAACGGCCCGGACTTCGTGCGCCGGGTGCGCGAGGAGCTGGGCATCCCGCTCACGATCATCGACGAGCACACCGAGGCGTCGCTCTCGTGGCGCTCGGTGGCGCACCACTTCCAGCTCGACGGCGCGCGCGCCGTGGTGGCCGACATCGGCGGCGGGAGCCTCGAGCTCATCGGCGCGGTGGACGGCCTGGTGGAGTGCACCGCCTCGCTGCCGCTGGGCGCGGTGCGCACCACCGAGACGCACATCGCCGGGCAGCGCGACGTGCCGAAGGCCATCGGGGCGCTGCGCCGCCACGCGCGGCGGCAGCTGCGCAAGGCGATGCCGTGGCGCGAGTGGACGGCGCCGGTGCTCATCGGCTCGGGCGGCACCTTCACCAACCTGGGGCGCATGGCGGTGGCGCGGCGCGGGCTGCCGGTGCCGGACAGCATCCACGGCACCCGCGTCTCCACCGCGGAGGTGGAGCAGCTGCTGGAGTGGCTGGCCACGCGCACGGCGGAGCAGCGGCGCCACGTGCTGGGCCTCAACGCCGAGCGGGCCGACATCATCGTGGCGGGCCTCGCGGTGACGGCGGAGCTGCTCGACCTCGCCGACGCGCGCGAGCTGACGGTGAGCGCGTTCGGCCTGCGCGAGGGGCTGCTGCTCGAGATGGCGGGCGCCACGCCGCAGCTGCCGAGCGACCCGCTCCGCCTGCTGCGCGAGTTCGTGGAGCGCTGCCAGGGCGACCGCCGCCACGTCGAGCACGTGCGGCACCTCGCGCTGCAGCTCTTCGACGAGCTGGGCCCCCTGCTCGACTGCGAGCCCTCCGACCGCGCGCTGCTCGAGGCCGCCGGCCTGCTGCACGACGTGGGGCAGCTGGTGAGCTACCGGCGGCACCACCACCACAGCTTCCAGCTCATCATGCACGCCGACCGCCTGCCGTTCGGGCCGCGGGACCGGATGCTGGTGGCGCTGCTGAGCCGCTACCACCGCAAGTCGGGGCCGCGGAAGAAGCACGAGGAGTTCGCGGCGCTGCCGCCGGAGGACCAGGTGGTGGTGCGCCGGCTCTCGGCGCTGCTGCGGGTGGCGGACGGCCTCGACCGCGGGCACACGGGCCTCGTCGCGTCGGTGCGCGTGCACGTGAACGACGCGCGGGTGCTGCTGCAGGCGGTGCCGCGCGAGCCCGGCGCCGACCTCTCGCTCGAGTGCTGGGGCGCGACGCGCAAGAGCGACGTGCTCGAGAAGCTCCTCGACCGGACCGTGGTGATCGAGGCCGCCTGATGCCCTACCCGGCGAAGCTCGCCGCGGTGGCGCTGGCCATCTGCCTGGTCAACGTGCCGTTCGGGTGGTGGCGCGCTCGGCTCCGGAAGTTCTCGCCCGCCTGGTTCCTCGCCATCCACGCGCCGATCCCCTTCGCCGTCGGGCTCAGGTATCTTGTCGGCCTCGGGTTCCAGTGGGCCACGCTGCCGCTCTTCGTGGGCGCCTACTTCCTCGGGCAGTTCGCCGGGGCGCGCCTCGGGAGCCGCGCCGCCTGACGCTCGTCCCGTCCTCGGAGACCATCATGAGTCGCCTTCGGGCCCGGCGCCGCCTGCGCGCAGGCCTGCTCCTCCTGCTGCCCCTCGCCACGCCGCTGTGGGCACAGGCGCCGGACTCGGTGCTCACGCACGACGAGCGCCTCGACTCCGCCTACATCGCCGAGGTGGAGGAGGAGATGCCGCCGAAGGTGCTGCACGCCGAGCCGCTCTACATCGACCTGATGCGCGACCTGGGCGCGCGGCGTGGCGAGGCGGAGTGGAACGTCGGCATCGGGCTCACCGACAACCTCGACTTCGACACCTACGAGCTGCTCGTCGAGTACGAGTGGGCGCCGATCGACCGGCTGGGGCTCGAGATCGAGATCCCGGCGACGATCTACTCCGGCCGGGGCGACGAGGCCGAGGTGCCGTCCGACCGCATCGAGTCGCTCAAGCTCGCGGCGCAGTGGACCTTCCTCGTCTCCCCCAGGGCCGCGACGTCGCTGGCGGTGGGCTACATCAACGAGCTGAAGTTCGCCGACCTCGAGAACTGGGGCGACGAGCCGCTGCTCATGGGGAACAAGCTCAACCCGTTCGTGGTGGCGGCGAAGCGCTGGGGCCGCAACATCCACACGCTGCTGTACACGGGGCCGTCACAGACCATCATCTTCGACGGGCCCGACGAGCCGTTCGCGTGGGAAGCCAACTGGAACTTCCACTACATGCTGCCCGGCACGCGCAACTTCCTCGGCGTCGAGTTCAACCAGCGCTTCCGCGAGGGCGACTTCGACATGGTGATCCGCCCGCAGATGCGCATCGCGCTCGACGACCACCTCCTCATCGGCATCGCGACCGGCATCCCGGTGGACCGGCAGGACGAGCGGCTCGGCGTCTTCATGCGCGTGATCTGGGAGCCGGGGCACAAGCTGCCGGAGGCCGTGCTGAAGCACTGATCGTTGCGCTCGGGGCTCGCGGCTGAAGGCTGTCGCTGAAGCGACGTGAGGCAGGGAGAGGGGTGCCTGCTCATTGCGAGG
>DASUOW010000354.1:0-6720 GCA_036276435.1 Gemmatimonadales bacterium | reverse complement strand
CTGTCGTAGACCACGACCTTCGGATACCAGTGCGCGAAATCGTAGTGCCGGCCCTTGCGGCCCTGCCGCCGGAACGTGGTCGAGGGGCGCGCGTCCCACGCCATCTCCACCGTCATCGCCTCCCCCGGCGCCAGCGGACGCGGCAGGGCGAAGCGCACGATGGTGCTGTCCGGCGCGAACGGGTACGTCGCCGTGACCGGCTCGCCCATGATGCGCACGTCGCGCACGTGGTTGAACGCGAAGTCGGGCTCCTGCAGGTGCCCGAACCGCTTCCGCTGCTCGCGCGCATCGACGGCGCTCCAGCGCGATCCCGGCCGGAACGCGTTCAGGTGCAGGTGCAGCGAGAACGTGACGAGCGTGTCCGGCGAGCGGTTCACGTACCGGATGCGTTCGGTGCCCGCGAGCGTGGCGCTCGACTCGTCGAGCCGTGCCACGATGTCGTACGCCACCTCCTGCTGCCAGTAGGGCGCGCGCGGGCCACGGGTGGTATCGGTCAGGGCCAGGGCGGTCGCGAGCAGGGTCGTGAGCATCGGGATCGGGGCGATGGGTCGGGGTCAGAACGCCTTGTCCTGACGGGAGATGGCGATGCGTTGACCGGGCATGCCATTCGTCGTAGCGTACGTCCGAAAGATACCCGAACCGTCGTCACGGAGCATCGATGCAGGCTGAGGTGCGCGACCTCGACCGGAAGGCGCTCCTCGCCTACGTCCTCGTGTGCACGGTGTGGGGCTCCACCTATCTCGTGATCCGCATCGGGGTGGAGCACCTGCCGCCCCTGCTCTTCGCGGGCCTGCGCCACCTGATCGCCTCGCTGTTCCTCGGCGCGTTCGTGCTGTGGCGCGGCCTGCCCCGCCCGGCCACGTGGGGCGAGGCCGCCTACCTCGGCGCCGGCGGCCTCCTGTTCATGACGATCAGCAACGGCAGCGTGGTGTGGGCCGAGCAGTTCGTGCCGTCCGGCATCGCGAGCGTGTACGTCGTGACCGTGGTGATCTGGACCGCGCTCGCCGACTCGCTCATTCCCGGCGGGCAGGGCCGCATCACGGCACGCGTCCTGGTGGGACTGGCCCTCGGGTTCCTCGGTGCCCTGCTGCTTGTGGGCCGCTCCGTGCACGAGCTGCTCACGGCGGACCTGCGGGGCCCGCTCGCCCTCATGGCGGCGAGCATGTCGTGGGCCATCGGCACGGTGCTCATGAAGCGGCGGCGCACGCGCGCGAGCCCCTTCACCGTCGCGGCGATGCAGATGTTCGTGGGCGGCAGCGCCCTGGTGGTCCTCGGCCTGTTCCGCGGCGAGGCCCCGCGCTTCCACCTCGATGCCGCCGGCGCCGGCTCGATGGCCTACCTCATCTTCGCCGGCTCCATCGTGGGCTTCGGCGCGTACGCCTACGCGCTGCGCCACATGTCGCCCACGGCGCTCGGCACCTACGCGTACGTGAACCCGGTCGTCGCCGTGCTGATGGGCTGGGGACTCGGCCACGAGCCCATCACCGGCCGGATGCTCGTGGCGATGGCCCTCATGCTCGGCGCCGCGGCGCTCATCCAGTTCGGCGACCTCGTGCCCCTGCCCCGGGCCCTGGGCTCGCGGAGCACCCGTGCACCCGCCGCGCCGGACGCGGCTCCCTAGGTGCACTCGCTCCTCTTCGTCACCGACCTCGCCTACGAGGCGCGCGGCCGCCGCTACGGCGACGAGGACGTCTGGCTGTCCACGCAGCTGCGCGACGCCTTCACCATCGCGCTCTGCCATCCGCTCGACGCCGAGGCGCTCATGACGCGCTTCGACCTGGTGCTGGTGCGGAACAGCGGCCCCGTGCTGCAGTACCTCGAGGCCTACCGCAGCTTCCGTGCGGCGGCGGCGAAGCTCGGTACCTGCCTGTTCAACCCGCTCTCAGGCAAGGCCGACATGCTGGGCAAGCAGTACCTCGTCGACCTCAGCGATGCGGGATACCCGGTGATCCCCACGATTGACCGCCGCGAGCACCTCGGCCGCTTGCCGGACGCCGACGCCTACGTGGTGAAACCCCGGCTCGGCGCCGACTCCATCGGCCTGCAGGTCGTGCCGCCGGAGCGGCTCGCCGGCATGGCGCTGGACGGCATGCTGGTGCAGCCGCACGTCGAGTTCCTGTACGAGGTGTCGTTCTACTTCATCGACCGCGCCTTCCAGTACGCGCTGTACGCGCCGGTGCCCGAGGAGCGCTGGTCGCTGGCGCGCTACGCGCCCACCGATGCCGACCTCGCCTTCGCGCAGCGGTTCATCGACTGGAACGGCCTCGACCATGGCATCCAGCGGGTGGATGCCTGCCGCACGCGCGAGGGCGAGCTGCTCCTCGTCGAGCTCGAGGACCTCAACCCCTATCTCTCGCTCGACCTCCTCGACCCCACCACGCGGCACGCCTTCGTGGCACGCCTCAGGCGCTCGCTCCTCGACCTGCTCGCGCGCTGACCGACCGGCCGCAACGCAACGGGCCCGCCAGTGCTGGCGGGCCCGTGTCGTGTCCGTGAAACGCTGCCGGTCAGCGCGACAGCAGCTGCCGGCGCAGGCGTCCGAGCTTGCGGCGGATCGACCCGTCGTAGATGCGGTCGCCCACCTTCACCACCGTGCCGCCCAGGATTCCCGGCTCGACGACGAACGTCGGGAGCACTTCCTTGCCGAACACCCGCGACAGCTCGGTGCGGATCGACTCGCGCAGCGCCGCGTCGGGCTCGCGGGCCACCGTCACGGCGGCACGCAGCCGGTTGAAGCGCACGTCCACCAGCGCACCGTACTCGCGCGCGATGTCGCCGAACCAGGACTGCCGGCCCCGGCGCACCACGGCCTGGGCGAAGAGCGCGAACTCGCGCGGCGCCGCGGTGAGCGCGTCGCCGATGAGGGCCGCCTTCTTCACCTTGGGCACGTTGGGGCTCATGAGCACGGCCTCGACCTGCGGCGACGTGCCGATGGCGGCCGCGAGGGCCTCGATCAGCCCCGCGTACTCCTCCAGCCGTCCACTCTTGTCACCCAGGGCGAACAGCGCTTCCGCGTAGTTACGCGAGATGCCGACGGCCTTCAATTCTTCGCCTCCAGCGACGCGAGGTAGCCGGTCACGAGCTTCCGGTCGCTCTCGCTGTCGAGCCGCTCGCCCACGAGCCGCGATGCGGCCGCGAGCGACAGGTCCACCGCCTCGCGGCGCAGGTCGGCGATCGCCCGCTCCCGCTCGGCGCCGATCTCGCGGCGCGCGCGGGCGAGCATGTCCTCCTGCTCCGCCTTCGTCTTCTCGACCGCGGCGGTCCGCTCGCGCTCCGCCTGGCTCTTCACGTCGGCCAGGAGGGACTGCGCCGCCGAGCGGGCCTCCGCCATCGCCTTCTCCTGCTGCAGCATCAGCGCCTTGGCCTCGGCGTTCAGCCGTTCGGCCTCGGAGAGCTGGCGCTGGATGGTCTGCTCACGCTCTTCCGCCGACTTCAGGATGGCGGGCCAGGCGTACTTCTTGAGCACGAGGAACAGCGTGATGAACACGATCCAGGTCCAGAGCGTCAGTCCGCCCTCGACCTTGAACGGTCCCATGTCCTTGCCGGCGCCCTCGGAGAGGGCCAGCAGCGTGAGCAGTGCCATCTATCGACTCCGTACTAGAGCAGCTTGAAGAGGAGCGCGAACACCAGCGCGATGATCGTCGCGCCTTCGAGGAGCACCGCGATCAGCAGCGCGGCGCCGCGGATCTCGCCGGCGGCCTCGGGCTGGCGGGCGATCGCCTCGGCGGCCTGGCCACCGATGCGGCCGAGGCCCAGGCCGGCGCCGATGATCGCCAGGCCCAGCGCCAGCGCGGCGCCGAGGGCGGAGTAGGTGTCCTTGCCGGCCGCGACGGTCACGGCATCCTGCAGCATCATCAGGTTCAACATGTCGGGACGTCCTTGCGTCTCGGGGAGATGGATGTCGAGTCGCGCTGCCGTCGGTTCGCCGCGTCTCCCGCGCGTCGGTCCTTCGGTGACCCGCCATCGCCACGAGGGCAGCGGGCATCGCCGGCCGGTCGGCCGGCTACGGGGTCACCCACGGACAGCGCGCCGTGGGGCCCGGACGGGCTTTCGCCCTAGTGCTCGTGCTGCATGAGCCCGATGAACACCGAGCTCAGCAGCGCGAAGACGTACGCCTGCAGGAACGCCACGATCAGCTCGAGCATCATGATGCCCGTCACCAGCGCAGCCGTGGTCAGGCCGATGCCCCAGTTGGCCACCGAGAGGTGGCCGAACATGAAGATGATGCCGAACAGCGACAGGATCACGAAGTGCCCCGCCGTCATGTTGCCGAAGAGACGGACGGCGAGCGCGAACGGCTTGACCAGCTTGCTCATGATCTCGATCGGCGCCATGAAGATCGCCAGCGCCACCGCGCCCGGCCCGTGCAGCCCGGGGAAGTGCGGGAAGATCGTGCCCATGTAGCCCTTGAAGCCGAGCTTCCGGGCGCCGGCAATCTCGATGACGAGGAACACGATGATCGCGAGCGCGGCGGTCACCGCCAGGTTGCCCGTGGGTGACGAGCCCCACGGCATGAGGCCCAGCAGGTTGGCGACCAGGATGAAGAAGAAGAGCGTGATGATCAGCGGCGCGAACTTCTCGCCGCCGTGCCCGATGTTGGCGATGGCGATGTCGTTCCGCACCCACAGCACCGCGCCCTCGATCACGCCGGCGAAGCCGCTCGGCGCCTTGCCCGACTTCCGCTGCTTCTCGAGCGCGTTGCCCGCGAGCTTCATCACGACGAACACCAGCACCGCCGCCAGCACCATGAAGACGACGTGCTTGGTGGGCGAGATGTCGAGCGTCAGGGGCCCGAGGTGGATCGGATCCCAGCGCGGCAGGTCGATCTTGAAGAACGGGTCGAAGTCGAGGCTGTTGGCGTCGCCGGCGTGGTGCATCACCATGCCGCCGATGTCGAGCTTCTCCCCTTCGGCGTGTTGCAGCATCATCGCGTCGTCCTGAGTTCCAGAAAGAGCAGGGGCACGATCACCCCGAGAAATCCGAGCGCCGTCGGCAGCGGGGCGAACACCGCCCCCCAGACGAACACCGCCGCCGCGAAGAGGACGACGCCGCCCATGCGGAGCGCCATCCCGTAGAGCCATCCCTTCGGAAACACCGTCTTCGGCCCCGGCGCCCAGCGCCGGTTGCACCAGTTCGCCAGCAGCTGGATGCCCGTCGACACGAGGCCGAACGCCACCGCGGGCACCAGGGCCGCAGGCCCCCACAGCGTCCGCGCGATCCCGCTCGCGATGATCGTGAGCGCGATCCCGGCGGCCAGCGTGCGCGTCACTTCTTCTTCTCCATGTCGGCGATCACCTTGCGGTAGACCGACAGGAAGCTGAGGACGCTCCCCACGATCACGCCAAGTATGGTGAGGGCCGGCAGGATGTGCAGCCACCGGTCGAGCAGGTAGCCGAGACCCGCGAACATCAGGATCCCGCCCGCGAACTGCATCCCCAATCCGGCGTACCGATAGGCGATGCGGAGGCCTTCGTCCTGCCCGGGTGCCGCCATAGCCGGACAAAGCTATCTTCTTGTGAAATCGGGTGCAAGGACAGGGTACTGCAACCTTGGCCTGCCCCCGGACGTAGCTTTGGTATCCCTCAGCCCCTGAGCCCCGATGACGTCAGTGCAGGCCCCCTCGACCGACCTGGAGCGCCTCGAGCGCCTGGTCGCCGCCGTCTCCTCCCTCCGGGTCCAGGTGGGCCAGCGCATCGTGGGTCAGGATGCCGTCGTGGACGGGATCCTGACGGCCCTGCTGGCCGGCGGCCATGCGCTCCTCATCGGCGTGCCCGGCCTGGCCAAGACCCTCATGGTCCAGACGGTCGCCGAGGCGCTCCGGCTCAGCTTCAACCGGGTGCAGTTCACCCCCGACCTCATGCCGGGCGACATCACCGGCACCGAGATCATCGAGGAGGACCTGACCACCGGCAAGCGCGCCTTCCGCTTCGTGCCGGGTCCCGTGTTCGCCAACGTGGTGCTGGCCGACGAGATCAACCGCACCCCGCCCAAGACCCAGGCCGCCCTGCTGCAGGCGATGCAGGAGCACACCGTCACCGCCGCCGGCACCACCTACAGCCTGCCCGACCCGTTCTTCGTGCTCGCCACGCAGAACCCGATCGAGCAGGAGGGCACCTATCCCCTGCCCGAGGCGCAGCTCGACCGGTTCATGCTGGAGCTGCGGGTGGCCTACCCGACGCGGTCGGAGGAGGAGGCGATCGTCGAGCAGACCACCGGCCGGCGCACGGTGGCGCTCGCCCCGGTGCTCGACGCCCAGGCGATGCTCGACGCGCAGGAGCTGGTGCGCCGCATCCCGGTGTCGAAGGGCCTCATCCGCGCCTCGGTGCTGCTGGCCCGCATGACGCGGCCCACCGACAGCGACGCGCCGGCCCTGGTGAAGGAGTATGTCGACTGGGGCGCCGGCCCGCGCGCCTCGCAGTACCTCGTCCTCGGCGCCAAGGCGCGCGCGGCGATGGCCGGTCGGCCCATGGCCGATCTCGACGACGTGCGCGCCGTGGCGCTCGCGGTGCTCCGGCATCGCGTCGTGACCAACTTCGCCGCCGAAGCGGCGAACCGGTCGAGCGAGGACGTCGTCTCGGAGCTGGTCGCGAATCGCCGCTGGAGCGACGTGGCATAGCCGCCGGATGACGCCGCACGCGACGAGGGCGCCCGACATCCGTCGGGCGCCCTCGTCGCGTTGCCGGCCGGACGCCGTCTACATCATGGACGCCACGGGGGCCA
>DASUOW010000353.1:0-2379 GCA_036276435.1 Gemmatimonadales bacterium | reverse complement strand
CGGTCATCACCGGCCTGGCGCTGCCTGTCTCCGTGCTCGCCTCGTTCGTCGCGGTTCTCGCCTTCGGCTTCACGCTGAACACGATGTCGCTGCTGGGCCTCTCGCTCGCGATCGGCATCCTGATCGACGATGCGATCGTCGTGCGCGAGAACATCGTGCGCCACGTCGAGCAGGGGAAGGACCACTACACGGCGGCGCGCGAAGGGACGGCGGAGATCGGGCTCGCCGTGGCGGCGACGACGTTCTCGATCCTGGCGGTGTTCGTCCCGATCGCCTTCATGTCCGGCGTGGGCGGGCAGTGGTTCAAGCCCTTCGCCCTGACGCTGGCGTGCTCGGTGCTGGTGTCGCTGTTCGTGAGCTTCTCGCTCGACCCGATGCTGTCGGCGTACTGGAACGATCCGCACGTGCCCGAGCACGAGCGGAGCTGGATCACGCGGCAGCTCGACAAGTTCAACGGCTGGTTCAACCGCGTCGCCGAGGGCTACAAGGGCGTGATCGCGTGGGCGCTCGACCACCGGGTGGCGATGGTGGTGCTGGCGGTGGGCGCCTTCCTCGCGTCGTTCACGCTGCCGATGAAGGGCATGTCCGGCTTCCTGGCGGCGCTGGCGGGCATCCTCGTCGTGATGTGGTCGGTGACGGGGCGGCGGCCGGTGGTGGTGCGCCTGCTCGGCAGCGTGGCGGGCATCGCGCTGGCCGTGGGGCTCACGATGGCGGCGCCCGAGTGGCACAAGGTGGGCGTGGGCTTCGTGCCGCTCGACGACCGGTCGGAGATCCGCGTCTCGATGGAGACGCCCCCCGGCTCCAACATCGCCTACGCGCGGGCGAAGGCGCTCGAGGCCGACCGCATCATCCGCGCGCGGGAGGACGTGCGCTACACCTACGTCACCATCGGCGACGCGGTCTCGGGCGCGGTGGACGTGGGCGGGATGTACGTGAAGCTCATCCCGAAGAACGACCGCTCGAAGAGCGCCGACGACATCGCCGCCGAGATCCGCGGCGAGCTGGAGCACATCGCCGGCGTCACGATGGCCGTGTACTCGAGCGACTGGGGCGGCGGGCGCAAGCAGCTCGCGCTCCAGGTGAAGGGGCCGGACCTCGCCACGATCAACGCGGCCGCCGAGCAGATCAAGAAGGTGGCGCTGCAGACGCCGGGCGCCGTGGACGTGGCACTGTCGAGCAAGGGCCAGCGGCCCGAGCTCACCGTGGACCTCCAGCGCGGCCTCGCGGGCTCCCTCGGCGTGACCGTGGGCCAGGTGGCGCAGGCGCTCCGGCCCGCGTTCGCGGGCATCGACGCCGGCGACTGGGTGGACCCGAGCGGTGAGACCCGCGACGTGACGGTGCGGCTCGCCCCCGAGGCGCGGCGCCGGGCGGACGACCTGCGCCAGCTGCCGCTCACGGTGCCGGGCGGCACCACGACGGCGCCGAAGACGGTGCCGCTGGGCCAGGTGGTGCAGGTGACGTCGGGCCTGGGGCCCGCCGTGATCAACCACCTGAACCGCGACCTCGTGGTGAACGTGGAGTGGAACGCGCAGGGGCGCTCCACCGGCGAGGTGATGACCGACGTGCAGGCCGCGCTCCGGCAGACGCAGCTCCCGCCGGGCGTGACCTACTCGGTGGGCGGCGACACGGAGCAGCAGAACGAGGTGTTCGCCAACATCGCGCTGGCGCTGATCGTGGCGGTCGGGCTGATGTACCTCATCCTCGTGATGCAGTTCGGGTCGTTCCTCGACCCGCTGGCGATCCTGTCGTCGCTGCCGCTGTCGCTGGTGGGCGTGATGCTGGCGCTGTCGGTGACGGGCCTCACGATCAACATCATGAGCCTGATCGGCGTCATCCTGCTGATGGGCATCGTGGCGAAGAACGCGATCCTGCTCATCGACTTCGCGAAGTGGAGCCACGAGGAAGGCAAGCCGCTGCGCGAGGCGATCATCGACGCCGGCGCGATCCGCCTGCGGCCGATCCTGATGACGACGTTCGCGCTGCTGGCCGGCATGATCCCGGTGGCGCTGGGCCGCGGCGAGGGCGCGCAGTTCCGCCAGCCACTGGGCGTGGCGGTGATCGGCGGTGTCATCACGTCGACGTTCCTGACGCTGCTCGTAATCCCGACGGTGTACGAGATCCTGTACGAGTGGCGCGAGAGCCTGATGGGCTTCGCGCGGCGCGTGTTCGGCGGGAAGCCGGCGCCGGAGCACGCGGCGGCGGGGGCGGGGGTGGCGCCGAAGGCGGAGTAGCGCCGACGGGCCAGCGGCACTCCTGCTCATTGCGAGGAGCGAAGCGACGAAGCAATCCGGGTGCGAAGAGCGGGACCCTGTGCGCGCGCACGGAGTCCCGCTCTTCGCACCCGGATTGCTTCGGCCCCTGCGGGGCCTCGCACTGAGC
>DASUOW010000352.1:0-5891 GCA_036276435.1 Gemmatimonadales bacterium | reverse complement strand
ATGGTGGGATGGGACCGGGCGGGGTGCCCGCGCCGGGCGCTGGTGGCGCGCGTGTGGTGGCTGGATGATCGAAGGGCTGGGGCGCCGCCAAACGCGCCCTCTGCGGGCACCCCGCCCGGTCCCACGGCGCTCTGAGCCTAGACCCACTCCTCGAAGGTCGAGGTCCTCCGCAGGGAATCCGGGTGGCGGCGGAACCAGGCCATCATCATCAGGATCTCGTCGATGCGTTCGAGTGGGAGCGGCCACGGGGGTGGGGCGGGCTCGGCGAGGTGGGTGGTGACGACGCCGCGGAATGCTTCGCGTTCGATGGGGGTGGACGGCCAGGGGTACTGGGCGCAGACGATGCCGTGGCGCACGAGGTAGGCGCGGTCGTCGCCGAAGTCGCCGGGGTCGCGATACACGAAGGTGAGCAGGTCGACGGCGGCGCGGGCGCGGCTGGTGGCGGCGAGGAGCCACTCGAGGCGTTCGAATCGGTCGCGCCAGTAGGCGGCGCGCTCGAAGCTCTCCTCGCGGGCGGCCTGGGCCATGGCCGTCATGACGCGTGCGATGGGGTCGAGCGTGCGGCCCTCGAGAAAGGCCTCGGCGAGCTCGACGCGCGCGCGGTAGTCGCGTTCCGAGACGAAGCCGGCGCACGGGCCGAGGCAGGCGCCGATCTCGTGGCGGATGCAGGCGGCGGTGCGCGGGGCGCCGAAGAGGTCCTCCTGCGCGGCGAGCACGATCGGGACCTTGTCGGCGCAGTCGCGGATGCCGAGGAGGTCGTTGAGGGTGCGGAGCGCGTCGATGGTGCGGCCCAGGGAGGGGAAGGGGCCGTAGGCGCGGCGGTCGTCGGCGTGGACGGATGCGCCGGCGTAGAGCTTGGGCGCGGCGCCGCCGCTCACCTTCACGAGCACGCTGCGGCGCGTCCGGTTCATCGCGACGTTGAACGGCGGCCGGTGCTCGCGGATGGCGCGCACCTCGCCGAGGAGGGCGGCGAACTCGCTCGGCGCGTAGTCCCAGCGGATGTCGGACGCCGCGTTGAGGATGCGCGCCTGCTTGTCGGGGTGCTCGGCGCGAAAGTACGTCAGCAGGCGCGTGCGCAGGCGGCGCGCCTTGCCGACGTAGAGCACGCGTCCCGTCGCCGACATCATGCGGTAGACCGCCGGCCGGTTCTCGGCGATCGCGCGCACCCGGCGACGGAGCCGGTCGAGGTCGGTGGCGGGGAGGAGGGAGGTGCGGCTCAACGCTGGCAGCGGTGGCAGAAGACGGTGATGCGCGCGTCGATGTCGTGCGTGTGCGCGAGACGGGTGCCGCAGGCGCGGCAGGGCTCGCCCTCGCGGCCGTACACGGCGAGCTCGAGCTGGAAGTTGCCCGGCTGCCCGGTGCCCGTGCGGTAGTCGCGGAAGGTGGTGCCCTGCGAGTCGATGGCGGCGCGCAGGATGCGCTGCACCTCGCCGAGCAACCGTGCGTGGTCGTCCGCGCCGAGGCGATGGGCGGGCTTCGACGGGTCGATGCCCGCCGCGAAGAGGGCCTCGTTGGCGTAGATGTTTCCCACGCCCACGATCCTGCGCTGGTCCATCAGTACCTTCTTCACCGCCTGCTTCGAGCCGGCGAAGATGCGTCCGAAGCGCGTGGCGTCGAGCGTGGGGTCGAGCGGCTCGGGGCCGAGGGCCGCGTCGTAGTCGCGCCAGTCGTCGTCGTCGAGCAGCAGCAGGGTGCCGATGCGGCGGATGTCGCGATAGACGAGCTCGGTGCCGTCGTCGATGCCGGCGCGGAGCACGGCGTACTTCGCCTCGGCGTCGGTCAGGGGGCGGGCGTAGTGGATCAGGTTGCCCGTCATGCCGGGCTGCACCACGAGGCGTCGGCCGCCCAGGTCGAGCACGGCGTGCTTCGCGCGGCGGGTCACGGATTGCACCGTGGCGCCCTTGAGTCCCTTGAGCAACGCGGGCTTCGTGACGCCGCGCAGGATATCGTCGTGCGAGAGGCTCACCCGGTCGAACCGGCGGCCCACGACCCGGGGGCGCAGGTCGCGGACCATGGTTTCGACCTCGGGGAGTTCTGGCATGGGTGAAGGCTAGGGGAGCCGCTCGGAGCGGTAAAGCCACCCGTGTCGTTGCGAGGAGGCCCCGCAGGGGCCGACGAAGCAATCCCGGTGCATCGGAGCGGAGGCCTGCGCGATGTCCGCATCGGCTCCGCTCCGATGCACCGGGATTGCCGCGTCGTTCGCTGCGCTCGCTCCTCGCAATGACGCGGGTGGGCGAACGTCTCGTCTCGATCCGGCCGCGGCGCCCGCGGGTGCTACACCACCGCCACCGCCCGCTGCGCATCGTGCACGCTCTGCCCGCGGTCCTTCGTGATGACGCTGTAGCCCAGCCACACGAACAGCACGCCGATCAGTTCCGTCACGTAGAGCACCTCGACGTGCCCGAAGCGCGTGAAGGTGCCGCCGATGCCCGGCAGGATGGCGCCGATCGCGATCGCGACGTTGCCCCACATGCGCGGGCCGCCCTCGGTCTCGGTGAAGTAGCGCCACGCCGACCAGAGGGCGCCGCCCACGAGGAAGAGCACGGCGTACAGGTTCACCCAGGGCGAGAACATGCGCACCCACTGCCAGCCGAACACCTTGCCGCTGAGCCGGTGCGGCTCGACGAGGTCGTACTGGATGGGGGAGAGCAGGACGCAGATCGAGCCGGCCACCACGATGGAGATGAGCGCGGCGGTCAGCCGGTCGGCGGTCTTCTTCGGGAGCAGGAGGTAGACGGTGCCCTGCGCCAGCGGCGCGCCGCCGAGCAGCGCTCCCGCGATGTACCAGGCGCGGAACACCGGCTCCGACCAGCCGAAGAGCGTCGTGGCGCTCTCGGTGATGGTGCCGGCCGCGTACGTGGCGAGGCCGAGGAACCACCAGAGCAGGTAGGTGGCCTGCGGCTTTACGCGCCAGCGGCGCCACAGGATCGTCGCGAACGCGAGCGAGACGAGCGTGGTGAGGATCGGGATGTAATGAACGGGCTCGCGCATCGGATGACCGGAAAGAGAGGAGGGAGCCGCGTCGGTGCGGCTCCCTCATGATGCCATCGACCCGGCATCGGGTCATCTCCGGAACATTGCCTACGTACTAGCGGCGCGACGCCTCGCGCCAGCCGATGTCGCGCCGGTACTGCCTGCCCTCGAACGTGATGGCGTCGGCCGCGGCGCGGCTGCGGGCCTGCGCCTCCGCGAACGAGCCGGCGACGGCGGTGACGTTGAGCACGCGGCCGCCGTTCACCCGGAGCACTCCCTCGGCGTCGCGCCTCGTGCCGGCGTGGAAGACCGTGACGCCCTCCGGCAGCGCCGCCGGGATGTCGATGGCCGCGCCCTTCTCGGGCGTGTCGGGATAGCCGCGGGCCGCCAGCACCGTCGTGACGGCGAAGGCGTCCGGGTCGATGTCGAGCCGCGACGGCGCCTCGCCGCGCGCGATGCGGAGAAACGCCTCCGTGAGCCCGCCGCGCACCAGCGGCAGCACCACCTGCGTCTCGGGGTCGCCGAGGCGGCAGTTGAACTCCACCACCCAGGGGGTGCCGTCGGGGCTCACCATGATGCCGGCGTAGAGCACGCCCGAGAACGCCGCGCCGCGCCGGGCGAGCTCCTCGAGGCAGGGCTCGATGACTTCGCGCCGGGCGCGCTCGAGCAGCTGCGGCGTGGCGATGGAGACCGGTCCGTACGCGCCCATCCCGCCCGTGTTGGGGCCGCGGTCGCCCTCGAGGAGGCGCTTGTGGTCCTGCGACGCCGGCAGCAGCTCGATGTCGCAGCCGTTGGTGAGCGCCAGCAGCGACGTCTCCTCGCCCACGAGGAAGCGCTCGATGACCACCACCTCGCCCGCCTCGCCGAACTGCCTCTCGCCCAGCATCGACCGCACGGCGGCGGCCGCCTCGGCGCGCGTCTCGCACACGATGGCGCCCTTGCCGGCCGCGAGACCCGACGCCTTCACCACCAGCGGCTCGGCGTGCCCGTCCACGTAGGCGAGTGCATCGGCGAGGTCGGTGAAGGTGCGGCTCGCCGCCGTGGGAATGCCCGCCGCCACCATGACGTCCTTGGAGAACGCCTTGGACGCCTCGATGCGCGCCGCCGCCGCGTTCGGGCCCATGACGAGCCGGCCCTTCGCGCGCAGCCGGTCGGCGAGCCCGAGTGCCAGCGGCACCTCGGGCCCGATGACGGTCAGGTCGATGTCGTGGGTGTCGGCGGCGGCGACGAGGGTGTCGACGTCGTCCGACGCGATCGGGAGGTTGGTGGCGAGGGCGGCGGTGCCCGGGTTGCCCGGCGCGCAGTAGATCGCCGCCTCGGGGTTCTCACGGCGGAGCGACCACGCCAGGGCGTGCTCGCGTCCGCCGCTGCCGACGATCAGGAGCCTCATGCCTTCTGCTGGGACTGCCGGAACGCCTCCTGCGCGCGTGCCGCGGCACGCTTCGCCACGTCGCCGATCTGGGAGGCGACGTTCTTCGCCTCGTCGGCGTAGTAGCGGCCCGCCTCGGCGAAGTCCTCGCGCAGCGGCCGCTCGCGCGCCTCGGCGCCGCGGTGCACGTACTCGCCGCGCACGATGCGCTCGTACTCGCCCGAGCCCACCCAGGCCTGCACCTCGCCGGCGCGGATGGTGTGCATGGGATGCGTGAGCGCGAGCGTGGCGAGGAGCTTGTAGACCACGTCGAGGCCCTCGCTCGTGACGGCGTACTCGTTGGCTTGCGTCATGAAGGCGTCGACGTTGAGCTGGCCGGCGAAGTGCTCGCCGCGCCCGCCGCCGGCGAAGTACATGAACAGCCGCTGCACGGCGACGATGTCCTGGCTGCCGAGCAGGCCCGCGCGGTCGGCCGAGAGCTCCGCCTTGCGGCTCCACTCGAGGAAGGCGAGCCGCACGGGCAGCAGCGCCAGGCCCGCGAGCGCCGGCAGCGCGCCCAGGCTCACGAGCGCGAGGATCGCCGCGATGGTGCGGTACAGCGAGTGGCCGCTGATGACGTGGCCCATCTCGTGGGCGAGCAGCACGCGCAGCTCGTCGTCGCCGAGGAGCTCGATGGCCGACGAGTGCACCACGATGAACGGCTTGTCGATGCCGTAGGCGCCGGCGTTCACCACGGGCGTCTGCGTGACGTACAGCTCGGGCACGTCGGCCCAGTCGAAGGTGGTGCAGACCTCGGTGTGCAGGTGCCACAGGCGCGGGAACTGGTGCGGGCCCACGCGGACGGCGTTACCGAGGAAGAGGAGCCGGATGCCGCGCTCGCCGCCGAGCATGGCGAGGATGCGCCGGATGACGTCGTCCACACCGGGCACGGTGCGGAGCGCCTGCAGGGCGGCGCGGTCGGCGGGATGCTCCCACGAGACGGCGGCGATGTCGGGGAACGTACGCCGGGAACGGGGGGCCGGGATGGACGACGTCATGCGTACCTCAGGGGGATCGGGATTCGACCCGTACGATAACCCGAATGCCGGTGTTTCAAAGTGCGACGGCTCAGGCCAGGGCCCGGTCGAGGTCCGCGATCAGGTCGTCGACGTCCTCGATCCCGACGCTCAGGCGGAGCAGGCTGTCGGTGAGGCCCATGGCCTGGCGGAGCGCCGGCGGCACCGACGCGTGGGTCATCGACGCCGGGTGGCCGATGAGGCTCTCGACCCCGCCGAGCGACTCGGCGAGGGTGAAGAGCTTCACCTTTTCCACCACGCGCTTCGCGCGCGGGACGTCGCCGAGGTCGAAGCTGATCATGCCGCCGAAGCCCTTCATCTGCCGCTTCGCGAGCTCGTGCTGCGGGTGCGACGGCAGGCCCGGATAGTAGACGGCGGTGATGTCGCTGCGGCCCTCCAGCCACTCGGCGATGCGCTGCGCGCTCCGGTTGTGCCGTTCCATGCGGAGCTCGAGCGTCTTGGTGCCGCGGAGCGCGAGCCAGCAGTCCATCGGT